>NZ_KV802691.1:124637-128053 GCF_001810785.1 Streptococcus sp. HMSC073F11 | reverse complement strand
AAGAGAAAACTGCAGCGAAAGCTGATGCGAAAGCCAAAGCCGACGCAGCGAAGACTGCAATTGACAATGCAACCACAAACGATACCGTAACGCAAGCTAAAAACGACGGAGCGACAAGTGTATCATCAGTCACTCCAACACCAACAGCTAAACCGGCTGCTAAGAAGGCCATCGAAGATGCGCTGAAAGCTAAGGAAGCAGCAATCAACGCAAATAATGACTTAACAGACGAAGAAAAAGCCAAAGCTAAGCAAGAAGCGCAAGACAAGGCAGCTGCAGCGAAACAAGCGATCGATAATGCGACAACAAACGCGGGAGTAGACCAAGCTAAGGCTAATGGAACAACAGAAGTAAATAATGTAAATCCAACAGCAGTGGCAAAACCAGCAGCTAAAAAAGCAATCGACGATGCCCTAAAAGCTAAAAATGACGCGATTGATGCTCGAGATAATCTGACAGCTGAGGAAAAAATAGCAGCTAAGGAAGAAGCTAAAGCCAAAGCCGACGCAGCGAAGACTGCAATCGACAACGCAACCACAAACGATGCAGTAACTCAAGCTAAAAATGATGGGGCAGCAAGTGTATCTTCAGTGACTCCAACTCCAGTAGCCAAACCAGCAGCGAAGAAAGCAATTGATGATGCGCTAAAAGCTAAGAACGACGCAATCGACGCAAATAACGACTTAACAGATGAAGAGAAAACAGCAGCGAAAGCTGATGCGAAAGCAAAAGCCGACGCAGCGAAAACAGCGATTGACAACGCGACAACAAATGATGCAGTAGAAAAAGCTAAAAATGATGGAGCAACATCGGTAGATTCGGTGACTCCAACTCCAGTAGCGAAACCAGAGGCGAAGAAAGCAGTAGAAGATGCACTTAAAGCCAAAGAAGCAGAAATCGATGCTCGAGATGATCTGACAGCTGAGGAAAAAACAGCAGCTAAAGAAGAAGCGAAAGCCAAAGCAGACGCAGTGAAGACTGCAATCGACAATGCGACAACAAATAATGCAGTAACTCAAGCTAAAAACGCTGGAGCAACGAGTGTATCTTCAGTAAATCCAACAGCGCAAGCTAAGCCAGCAGCTAAGAAAGCAATAGACGATGCGCTTAAAGCTAAGAACGATGCAATCGATGTGAACAATGATTTAACAGCTGAAGAAAAAACAGCAGCGAAAGCTGATGCGAAGGCAAAAGCCGACGCAGCAAAACAAGCAATTGACAACGCGACAACAAATGCTGACGTTGAGAATGCAAAAACTACTGGAGTGGCAGATGTAAACTCATTGAATCCAGTAGCGGTTAAGAAACCAGAGGCGAAAAAAGCAGTAGAAGAAGCTCTTAAAGCAAAAGAAACAGAGATTGATGCGAACAATGACTTAACAGCAGAAGAAAAACTAGCAGCTAAGGAAGAAGCTAAGGCAAAAGCAGATGCAGCTAAGAAAGCAATCGATGGAGCTGATACAGATATTAAGGTTGATGTAAATAGTATATCTGGTTTAAGTGATGTAAATTCATTTAGTCCAGAACCAGTTAAGAAATCAGAAGCTAAAAAAGCTGTAGATGAAGCACTAAAGGCAAAAGAAGCAGAAATTGATGCGAATAATGACTTAACAGCAGAAGAAAAATTAGCAGCTAAGGAGGAAGCTAAAGCTAAAGCCGATGCAGCTAAGAAAGCAATCGATGAAGCTGATACAGATATTAAGGTTGATGTAAATAGTATATCTGGTTTAAGTGATGTAAATTCATTTAGTCCAGAACCAGTTAAGAAATCAGAGGCTAAAAAAGCAATTGATGCAGCTCTAGAGAAGAAAATAGAAGAAATCGATGCTCGAGATGATTTAACAACTGAAGAGAAAACTGCAGCAAAAGCTGAAGTAGAAAATAAAGCTAATGAGGCAAAAGACGCAATCGATGCAGCAGATACAGACATTAAAGTAGATGTAAATAGTGTATCTGGTTTAAGTGATGTGAACTCGTTTAGTCCAGAAGCAGCTAAAAAACCAGCAGCCAAACAGGCAATAGATGATGCATTAAAAGCAAAAGAAGATGCAATAGATGCGAATGATGATTTAACAGCTGAAGAAAAAACTAAAGCCAAAGCAGAAGCTAAGGCAAAAGCTGATGCAGCGAAAGAAGCAATCGACAATGCGACAACAAACGCAGAAGTGGAACAAGCTAAGACTGCAGGAACGGCATCAGTAGCTTCAGTGACTCCAAAGCCAGTAGCAAAACCGACTGCGAAGCAAGCCATCGACGACGCGCTTAAAGCTAAGAACGACGTGATTGACTCTCGTACAGACTTGACAGATGAAGAGAAAGCTGCGGCTAAGTCAGAAGCAAAAGCTAAGGCCGACGCAGTAAAAGAAGCCATCGACAACGCAACAACAAATGCGGAAGTAGAACAATCTAAGTCAACTGGAACAACAGAAGTAAAAGCAGTAGATCCACAACCAGTAGCGAAGACAGCAGCTAAGCAAGCTATCGACGAAGCTCTGAAAGCTAAGAATGATGAAATCGACGCTCGGACAGACTTAACAGATGAAGAGAAAGCTGCGGCTAAGTCAGAAGCAAAAGCTAAGGCCGACGCAGTAAAAGAAGCCATCGACAACGCAACAACAAATGCGGAAGTAGAACAATCTAAGTCAACTGGAACAACAGAAGTAAAAGCAGTAGATCCACAACCAGAAGCGAAGACAGAAGCTAAGCAAGCCATCGACGATGCTTTGAAAGCTAAGACTGCCGAAATAGATGCACGTACAGACTTAACAGACGAAGAGAAAGCTACAGCTAAGGCAGATGCAAAGATTAAGGCCGACGCAGCGAATGATGCCATAGATAAAGCAACAACAAACGCAGCGGTAGACCAAGCTAAGGATAACGGAACAACAGAAGTAAACAATGTAAATCCAGAAGCAGTAGCGAAGCCAAAAGCTAAGAAGTCAATCGATGAAGCTCTTAAAGCTAAGAATGACGAGATAGAATCTCGTACAGACTTAACAGACGAAGAGAAAACCGCGGCTAAAGCAGAAGCAAAAGATAAGGCTGACGCAGCAAAATCAGCCATAGATAAAGCAACAACGAATGCAGAAGTCTACCAATCTAAGGCAACTGGAATCACAGCAGTGACTTCAGTAAACCCAGAGGCAGTAGCGAAGACAGAAGCTAAGCAAGCCATCGACGAAGCGCTTAAATCTAAGACTGATGAAATCGACTCTCGTACAGACTTAACAGACGAAGAGAAAACTGCAGCCAAAGCAGACGCTAAAGCGACAGCAGATGCAGCAAAATCAGCCATTGATAATGCCACAACCAACTCAGAAGTCGACCAAGCAAAGTCAACTGGAACAAGAGAAGTAAATAATGTAAATCCAGACGCAGTAGCGAAGACAGAAGCTAAGAAATCTATCGACGAAGTT
>NZ_KV802691.1:107394-124537 GCF_001810785.1 Streptococcus sp. HMSC073F11 | reverse complement strand
CAGACGAAGAGAAAACTGCAGCCAAAGCAGACGCGAGAGCCAAAGCCGATGTAGCGAAAGAGGCAATCGATAACGCAACAACAAACGATGCAGTAACTCAAGCTAAAAATGTTGGAACAACATCAGTTGATTCAGTCAATCCAGACGGATTAGCGAAGTCAGAAGCTAAAAAATCCATCGAAGATGCTCTTAAAGCTAAGAACGACGAGATTGACGCACGTACAGACTTAACAGATGAAGAGAAAACTGCTGCTAAGTCAGAAGCAAAAGCTAAGGCCGACGCAGCAAAAGAAGTTATCGATAAAGCGACAACCAATGCAGAAGTTGACCAAGCAAAGTCAACTGGAATTGCAGAAGTCACTTCAGTAAATCCAGGTGCAGTGGCTAAGACAGAAGCTAAGCAAGCCATCGACGAAGCTCTGAAGGCTAAGAACGACGAAATCGACGCACGTACAGACTTAACAGATGAAGAGAAAGCTGCTGCTAAGTCAGAAGCAAAAGCTAAGGCTGACGCAGCAAAAGAAGCCATCGATAAAGCGACAACCAATGCTGAAGTCGACCAATCTAAGACTAACGGAACAAGAGAAGTCACTTCAATCAATCCAGCAGCAGTCGAGAAGACAGAAGCTAAGAAATCTATCGACGAAGTTCTCAAAGCTAAGACTGATGAAATCGATTCTCGTACAGACTTAACAGACGAAGAGAAAACCGCGGCTAAGGCTGAAGCGAAAGCTAGAGCAGATGCAGCGAAAGAAGTGATTGATAATGCGCCAACAAACGCAGCAGTCGACCAATCTAAGTCAACTGGAACAATGTCAGTAGACTCAGTCACTCCAACAGCGCAAGCAAAACCTGCAGCGAAGCAAGCAATAGATGATGCCCTAAAAGCTAAGAATGCTGAGATTGATGCTCGAACAGACTTAACAGACGAAGAGAAAACCGCGGCTAAGGCTGAAGCGAAAGCCAAAGCTGATGCAGCAAAAGCAGCCATCGATAATGCCACAACCAACTCAGAAGTCGACCAATCTAAGTCAACTGGTATTGAAGAAGTGAACTCAGTCAATCCGATTGCACAAATTAGACCGGCAGTTGGAGCAAGTGCTGGAGTTCATGTAAACTCAGCTAATCCAACTTCTAAAGAAAAACCACAGGAAAAACAAGCAATAGACCAAGTATTGAAAACTGATGAAGCCAAAGCTAAAGTGAAAGATAGTGTAGCATCTACTATCTCACAACTTGAAAATGAGAATCAGCAAGTAGCTACTAATCAGCGTGTAGTGACTAGAGAATTGCCAAATACAGGTACAACAGAATCCATAACAGCAATTGTTGCAGCAGCAGCTAGTGCGATACTTGGTTTTGGTCTTATTGCTCGTCGTCGAAAAGAAGATGAAGAAGATAAATTAGAAAATTAGTAACGATTTCTAAAGGTCGCAACTCTTTTTTGAGACTAAGTGGATAATATTATTCTTAAAACTCTCCTAGAGCAAAATAGCTACTAGGAGAGTTTTTTCTCTAATCAGAAGATACGTGACGGGACTAAAGCCGATCTCATCTGCTTTGCGGATGAGGGTTTTCTTATTTTGTGCTATACTTAAGGTATGCATAGAAAAACAGTGATTGATTTTAGGGCTTTAGGGGAGAGATACACCTTCACTCAGCCTATCAAAGAGTTAAAAACAAGAGATTTAGCGGAAGTAACAGCCTTGCTGGTACAAGTGGAAAACTACCAAAAGCAGGGCTACTATGTGGTGGGCTATGTCAGCTACGAGGCTGCACCTGCTTTTGAGGAAAAATTAGCAGTTCACAAGGCACCTTTATTGGACGAGTATTTGCTTTATTTTACTGTTCACGATAGGGTGGAGACATTTCCTATTCCCCTGACTTATGATGAGGTTGATTTGCCTTCAAATTGGCAGGAAGTGACGTCTGAAGCAGAATATGAAAAGGCGATTGCCCAGATTCACCATCATTTACGGCAGGGAGATACCTATCAGGTCAATTACACCGTCCAACTCAAGCAAGACTTAAGTGCCAATCCTTATGCCATCTACAATCGCATGGTGGTAGAACAGGAGGCGGGCTACAATGCCTATGTTGAACATGACGAGATGGCAGTGATATCCATGAGTCCAGAGCTCTTTTTTGAGCAGAATGGCCGCAAGTTGACAACGCGACCAATGAAGGGAACAACTCAGCGTGGCGTGACTGACCAAGAAGATCTTGAACAGGCTAGTTGGCTGGAGCAGGACCCCAAAAATCGCTCTGAGAACATGATGATTGTGGATCTCTTGCGCAATGATATGAACCGTATTTCTGAAGTGGGGAGTGAGCATGTGGAGCGTCTGTGTCAGGTAGAACAGTATTCTACTGTTTGGCAGATGACTTCGACCATCAAGAGTCAGTTACGAGAGGATGTTGACCTTGTTGAAATTTTCCGTTCTCTCTTTCCTTGTGGTTCCATAACGGGAGCACCGAAAATTGCGACTATGGAGATCATCAAGGACTTGGAGCCACAACCGCGCGGAGTCTACTGTGGAACGATTGGTCTCTTGCTTCCAAATGGACGACGGATTTTTAATGTGGCCATTCGGACCATTCAACTCTACAAGGGACAAGCTATCTATGGAGTTGGCGGAGGTATTACATGGGATAGCACTTGGGAATCTGAATACCAAGAGGTTCATCAAAAGGCGGCAGTCCTTTATCGTAAACAAGCTCGCTTCCAACTGATTACAACTGGAAAAATTAGCCAAAAACAACTGCTGTTTGAAGAGCAACATATAGAAAGACTGAGAAAAGCAAGTCGATATTTTGCATATCCTTTTGATGCAGAAGACTTGAAACAAAAGATAGCGGCGGAGTGTCAGGCTTGTGACGCTAGTCAAGATTATCGTCTACGAATCAGTCTCGACAAGTCTGGAGAGATAGAACTCAGTCTCCAAGTATTAGCACCCCTCAGTCCGACCTTCTGCCAAGCCAAACTTTGCCTGCAGGAAATGGATTTGAATCAAGTTTTTACCTACTTTAAAACGACTCATAGACCACATTTGACAGTGGGAAATCAGGAAATCATCTATCATACTGCTGCTGGAGAACTGCTTGAAACATCTATTGGAAATTTGGTTCTGAAAATCGCTGGAAAGCTCTATACACCGCCAGTCCGACTTGGCATCTTACCGGGAATTTATCGTCAGTATTTACTAGAAACAGGAAAAGTAGAAGAGAAAGTCTTGACCTTAAAAGACTTAGCCCAAGCAGAAGCTGCTTACGGCTGTAATGCAGTGAGAGGCTTATATGAATTAAGCCTAGAGGAGAACTAGATGAAACTGGTATTTTTACACGGTTTAGGGCAGTCAGCAGAGAGTTGGAAAGAAGTTCGGAATCAATTGACAGATTATCCTTCTGAGGCTATCGAGTTATTTCCTTCTGGAGTAAGTAGCTATCAAAAAGCCAAGGAGCGAGTATATCAGTACCTAGCTCAAGAGACCGAACCTTTTGTTTTGGTTGGATTGTCCTTAGGTGCTGCTCTGGCACTAGAACTTTCCAGTTACGATTTACCAAATCTCCGAGCTTTGGTTCTATCAGGATGTCCACTTAAACTGTCCGGTAATATCCTATTTTATCTTCAGTTGCTGATATTTAAATTGCTTCCCAAAAGGGTATTTGAAAAACAGGGGGCAGATAAGGCTCTTATGGTTGGTATTTCCGAAGAATTAAAAACACTTGATTTAAGGGAGATTGCAAAGACTTGCCCCTATCCAACCTTGCTAATTTGTGGTAGCAAAGATAAATCGAATCTTAGTTCTATGAGAAGTCTTCATAAACTAATATCAGAATCTCAATTTCAGATTATCCCAGACGGCCCTCATGTTTTGAATAAGGAAAAACCAAAGGAGTTTGTAGAAAAGACCAGAAGTTTCCTTGAATTGCTGAAATAAGTTTGATAAAATAATATTGAAATCGATAACATTCTTATAGGAGAAAGTAATGAACAAACGTCTATTTTTAAAAATGAGTCTGGCAACCTTGTCAGTTTTAGCCTTGTTTTCACAACCTGTGTTAGCAGAAGAAAACATCCATTTTTCTAGCTGTAAGGAAGCTTGGGCTAATGGCTATTCAGATCTTCATGAGGGAGACCCTGGTTATTCTGCCAAGTTAGACCGCGATCATGACGGTGTGGCTTGCGAATTGAAAAATGCCCCTAAGGGTGCTTTTAAAGCAAAACAAACGGCTACAACTCAAACTGATACAACTTCATCCACAGCAAGTGGTTGGGTTAAGCAGGACGGTTCTTGGTACTATTTTGATGGAAATGGAAATCCAGTGAAAAATGCTTGGCAGGGAAGCTATTACCTGAAAGCTGATGGTCAAATGGCACAGAGCGAATGGATTTATGACTCTTCTTATCAAGCTTGGTATTATTTGAAATCAGATGGTTCTTATGCAAAAAATGCATGGCAAGGAGATTATTACCTTAAATCAAACGGTAAAATGGCACAAGGTGAGTGGGTTTATGACTCTTCTTACCAAGCCTGGTATTACTTGAAATCAGATGGTTCTTATGCTCGCAATGCATGGAAAGGAAACTACTATTTGAAATCAGATGGTAAAATGGCTAAAAATGAGCGAGTTGATGGAGGCCGCTACTATGTAGATGCTTCAGGTCTATGGAAACCATAAGTAAGGATAAAATCTAGAAAGTTAATGCAAACCTTTGCATAAATGAGTGAATTTTGTTATACTAGTACTGTAAGCATTTTCAATTAATTCATAATGAAAAAGGAGAATATGATGAGTCAAAAGATTATTGGGATTGACCTTGGTGGAACTTCTATCAAATTTGCAATCTTGACAACAGCAGGAGAAATCCAAGAAAAATGGTCTATCAAGACCAACATTTTGGATGAGGGAAGTCATATCGTAGATGATATGATTGAGTCTATTCAACATCGTTTGGACTTGCTTGGATTGGTAGCAGCGGACTTCCAAGGTATTGGAATGGGGTCACCAGGTGTGGTTGACCGTGAAAAAGGAACTGTTATTGGTGCCTACAACCTCAACTGGAAAACCCTTCAACCAATTAAAGAGAAAATTGAAAAAGCCTTGGGCATTCCATTCTTCATCGATAATGATGCCAACGTGGCAGCTCTTGGTGAACGTTGGATGGGTGCTGGTGATAACCAACCAGATGTTGTCTTTATGACACTTGGTACTGGTGTTGGTGGCGGTATTGTCGCAGAAGGCAAATTACTTCACGGTGTTGCTGGTGCAGCAGGTGAGCTTGGCCACATCACTGTTGACTTTGACCAACCAATCGCATGTACTTGCGGTAAGAAAGGCTGCCTTGAGACAGTCGCTTCTGCAACAGGGATTGTCAACTTGACTCGTCGCTATGCTGATGAATACGAAGGCGATGCAGCCTTGAAACGTTTGATTGATAACGGAGAAGAAGTAACTGCTAAGACTGTCTTTGATCTTGCAAAAGAAGGAGACGACCTTGCCTTGATCGTTTACCGTAACTTCTCACGTTACTTGGGAATCGCTTGTGCCAACATCGGTTCAATCCTCAACCCATCAATAATCGTCATCGGTGGTGGTGTGTCAGCTGCGGGAGAATTCCTTCTACAAGGTGTTCAAAAAGTCTACGACGAAAATACCTTCCCACAAGTACGCACATCCACTAAATTAGCTCTTGCAACTCTAGGAAATGACGCTGGAGTTATCGGAGCAGCATCACTTGTATTGCAATAAAATAAAAATGACAGAGCTTGGTGATTCATCAGGCTCTTTTTCAAGATCATAATTGTAAATATAACTCTTAACTTTTTGATTTTAGAAAGGAGATTTTAAATGAATAAGTCAGAACAATCCATGTTTGAATTAGCTTTGTCCATCGCAAAAAAAGCACATGAGGGACAATATGATAAGGATGGAGTAGTTTATATCAAACACCCTCTTTTTGTAGCAAGTCTGGTCGATACGCAAGAAGAAAAGGCAGTCGCTCTATTGCACGATGTTCTTGAAGATAGCCCTTATACAGCAGAAGAACTAATATTGGCTGGTTTACCAGAGACTGTTGTTACTGCAGTGCAGGTACTGACCAAGAAAAAGGGACAAGATTATCAACAATATTTGGAACTTGTTAAATCGAATCCTATAGCACGTTGTGTCAAATTAGCAGATTTGAAACATAATTCAGATTTATCTAGACTAGCTACAATTACTGAAAAGGATCTGGAACGATTTGAAAAATACAAGAAAGCTATTGATTATCTGAGCATGTAGAAAAGCTTTTTTTATGCTATACTAGTTAGGACAATAAATGAGGTGAGAGTAAATGACAAAAGCAGATACGATTTTTAAAGAGAATATTGAACGAATCCTCAAAGACGGTGTCTTTTCTGAGCAAGCACGTCCCAAGTATAAGGATGGAACTGTTGCCAATTCCAAGTACGTAACGGGTGTTTTTGCAGAGTATGACTTGGCCAAGGGAGAATTTCCCATCACAACTTTACGTCCCATTGCCATCAAATCCGCCATCAAGGAAGTACTCTGGATTTACCAAGATCAGTCTAATAGCTTAGAAGTACTGAATGACAAGTACAATGTTCACTACTGGAATGACTGGGAAGTGGGGGATACAGGAACCATCGGTGAGCGCTATGGTGCCGTTGTTAAGAAACACGATATCATTAACAAGCTTCTCAAGCAGTTGGAAGCCAATCCTTGGAACCGCCGTAATATCATTTCGCTCTGGGATTATCAAGCTTTTGAAGAAACAGATGGGTTGCTCCCATGCGCCTTTCAGACTATGTTTGATGTCCGCCGTGTTGATGGTGAAATCTATCTGGATGCGACCTTGACCCAGCGCTCTAATGATATGCTGGTGGCCCACCACATCAATGCTATGCAGTATGTGGCTTTGCAGATGATGATTGCCAAACATTTTGGCTGGAAGGTTGGAAAGTTCTTCTACTTTATCAACAATCTCCATATCTATGATAATCAATTTGAACAAGCTCAGGAATTGCTCCGTCGTGAGCCGTCGAACTGCCAACCACGATTGGTTTTGAATGTGCCAGATGGGACTAATTTCTTTGATATCAAAGCGGAAGACTTTGAGTTGGTGGATTATGACCCTGTCAAGCCACAGTTGAAGTTTGACCTAGCTATTTAAAAGAATAGAAAAAAGAAGTTGAGACAATGAATCCCAACTTCTTTTGTTTCTTAACGTGATACGCGACGACGAGCTGCTTTTTTACGGTTTTCTTCGATGAAAGCTGCTTTTTGCTCTTCTGGTTCAATCACTTTCTTTTTAAATGCGTATACTGCACCTGCAACTGCAGCGACAGTTCCTGCGACACCTGTTACAAGACCTTTAGCAAATCCTTTAGCCATGAGTCTTCCTCCTTTATCTTCTTAATCAGCCAGCCTCCTCAAGAGGTCACATTTTTCTGACTGACCTTTTTGTGTTATAATAATAGTAACGAAAAAATGGGAATTTTTCAAGGAAAAAAGATGAAAACAAAAATAATTGTGATCGTTGGACCGACTGCTGTTGGAAAAACAGCCCTTGCCATTGAAGTTGCAAAGCGTTTTAATGGCGAAGTGGTTAGCGGTGATAGTCAGCAGGTTTACCGAGGTCTAGATATTGGGACGGCTAAGGCTAGTCCAGAGGAGCAGGCAGCTGTTCCCCATCATTTAATCGATGTTAGAGAGGTAACCGAGTCTTACTCGGCTTTTGATTTTGTTTCAGAAGCTAAGATAGCTATTGAGGATATTCACAGCCGTGGCAAGCTAGCCATTATAGCTGGTGGAACTGGGCTTTATATCCAGAGCTTGTTGGAAGGCTACCATCTGGGTGGAGAGACCCCTCATGAGGAGATTTTAGCTTATCGGGCTAGCTTGGAGCCTTATACAGATGAGGAATTAGCTTATCTTGTGGAGCAAGCAGGCCTTGAAATTCCTCAGTTTAATCGTCGTCGTGCTATGCGTGCCTTGGAAATTGCCCATTTGGGTCAGGATTTGGAAAATCAAGAGACCTTGTATGAGCCGCTGATTATCTGCTTGGATGATGAACGTAGTCAACTTTATGAGCGTATCAACCACCGAGTTGATTTGATGTTTGAAGCTGGACTTTTGGATGAGGCCAAGTGGCTTTTTGACCATTACCCGGATGTGCAGGCTGCCAAAGGAATTGGCTATAAGGAACTTTTTCCTTATTTCCGTGGAGAGCAGACTTTGGAGGAAGCTAGTGAGAGTCTTAAACAGGCGACTCGTCGTTTTGCCAAGCGTCAGCTGACCTGGTTCCGTAATCGCATGCAGGTCACCTTTTATCAGATTGGAGAAGCTGGTGTGCAAGACCGCATTTTAAGCCAGATAGAGGAGTTTTTAGATGATTGATACGGAGAAAAAAGAGGAACGCGTCCTGCTCATCGGTGTGGAATTGCAGGGCATGGACAATTTTGACCTCTCCATGGAAGAATTGGCCAGTCTAGCTAAGACAGCTGGGGCAGTCGTTGTAGATAGCTACAGACAAAAACGTGAGAAATATGATTCTAAGACCTTCGTCGGCTCGGGTAAGTTAGAAGAGATTGCGCTCATGGTGGATGCAGAAGAGATTACCACTGTCATTGTCAACAACCGTTTAACTCCACGACAAAATGTCAATCTAGAGGAAGTTCTGGGTGTTAAGGTCATTGACCGTATGCAGTTGATTTTGGATATCTTTGCCATGCGAGCTCGAAGCCATGAAGGGAAGCTCCAAGTCCACCTAGCCCAGCTCAAATATCTCTTGCCGCGCTTGGTTGGTCAGGGAATTATGCTCAGCCGTCAGGCAGGGGGAATTGGTTCCCGTGGGCCTGGTGAAAGCCAGCTGGAACTGAACCGTCGTAGTGTACGTAATCAAATCACAGATATCGAGCGCCAGCTCAAGGTGGTTGAGAAAAATCGGGCGACTGTCAGAGAAAAACGTTTGGAGTCAAGCACCTTTAAGATTGGTTTGATTGGTTATACCAATGCTGGGAAATCAACCATCATGAACACCTTGACTAGTAAGACCCAGTATGAAGCGGACGAGCTGTTTGCGACTTTGGATGCGACGACTAAAAGTATCCATCTGGGAGGCAATCTTCAGGTTACCTTAACTGATACGGTTGGATTTATCCAAGATTTGCCGACAGAGTTGGTGTCCAGTTTTAAGTCAACCTTAGAAGAAAGCAAGCATGTGGACCTTCTGGTTCATGTGATCGATGCCAGCAATCCTTACCATGAGGAGCATGAAAAAACAGTCTTGTCCATCATGAAAGACTTGGACATGGAAGATATTCCTCGCCTGACCCTTTATAATAAGGCGGATTTGGTGGAGAATTTCACGCCTACCCAAACGCCATACGCCCTCATTTCTGCAAAGTCTGAAGATAGTCGTGAAAACTTGCAGGCTTTGTTTTTAGAGAAAATCAAGGATATTTTTGAGAGATTTACCCTACGCGTGCCTTTTTCTAAGTCCTACAAGATTCATGATTTAGAAAGTGTTGCAATTCTGGAAGAACGTGATTATCAAGATGACGGGGAAGTGATTACAGGCTACATTTCTGAGAAAAATAAATGGAGGTTAGAAGAATTTTATGACTGATATTAAAACGTTGGCTCTAAAGTATGGAGGTTATACAAGTCTGGATAAGGTCTTTCTGGATCAGCTTCTAGCTGGTAAAACAGAACAGGAGCAGTTGGCCCTTATCACGCCTCCGCCAAGTGTGGTCAATGCCTATTTTGCAGAACTCTACCAGAAAAAGAGTCCTGAGGCTGCGACGGATTATTTTGCGGAACTCAGTCAGGAACTGAATCTTTACAATACTGAGCCGAGTTTCACCCTAGAAAACAAGCCTTTTATTCGGCTTAATCTGTCTGGCAAATCCTTTGGTTTTTGCTATGAGAGTGAGGGTCTTGGTCGGATTTTCTCTGAAAATGAAGAGGTAATCTCAGATGACTTGCTCTTTGAGATTGCGCAAATTTTCCCCCATCAACTAGTTTTTGAAGAGTCTGAAAAGATTTACATGAAGCCTGTCGGAGATGAGGAAGTTGTTAGCGTGGAGAGTCTCACAGCTTTGACGGATTTGGAAAGTTTGGCAGATGGTCGCAAACGTCTCAAAGGCTACAGTCAAGAGGATTTACTGCAAGAAGCTGCTACTTTTTCTGGCAAGCGCTATTTCCGATCGGAAAACCGCACAGCCATGTTATATATTGATTAATTAGAAAGTATCGAATGGATATTCAATTTTTAGGAACGGGGGCTGGTCAGCCCTCTAAAGCCCGCAACGTATCAAGTCTTGCCCTGAAACTTTTGGATGAGATTAACGAAGTTTGGCTCTTTGACTGTGGAGAAGGAACGCAAAATCGCATTCTGGAAACCACAATTCGACCACGCAAGGTCAGCAAAATCTTTATCACTCACCTGCATGGAGACCATATCTTTGGCTTGCCAGGATTCCTTTCTAGCCGCGCTTTTCAAGCTAATGAAGAGCAGACAGATTTGGAAATCTATGGACCTCAAGGAATCAAGTCATTTGTCTTAACTAGTCTTCGTGTGTCGGGTTCTCGCCTGCCCTACCGCATTCATTTTCATGAGTTTGACCAAGATTCGCTAGGTAAAATTCTTGAGACCGATAAATTTACTGTGTATGCAGAGGAGCTGGACCACACTATTTTCTGTGTTGGTTACCGTGTCATGCAAAAGGACCTGGAAGGAACGCTGGATGCTGAAAAACTCAAGGCAGCTGGTGTCCCATTTGGCCCACTTTTTGGAAAAATCAAAAACGGTCAGGATGTTGTTCTTGAGGACGGTACTGAAATCAAGGCAGCAGACTATATCTCAGCTCCTCGTCCAGGTAAAATTATCACTATTCTTGGTGATACCCGTAAAACTAGTGCAAGTGTTCGTCTGGCTGTCAATGCTGATGTCTTGGTCCATGAATCAACTTATGGCAAAGGCGATGAGAAAATTGCCCGTAATCATGGACACTCAACCAATATGCAGGCGGCGGAGGTAGCAGTAGAAGCAGGTGCTAAACGACTCCTGCTCAATCATATCAGTGCTCGCTTCCTCTCAAAAGATATCAGTAAGCTTAAGAAAGATGCTGCTAGTGTTTTTGAAAATGTGCATGTAGTCAAGGATTTGGAAGAAGTGGAAATCTAACAGATTGAGAAAGGATAAGTATGCCTACTATTCTGATTACCGGAGCTAGCGGTGATCTAGCCCAAGAAATGGTCAAACTTTTACCAGAAGACCAGCTCATCTTGCTTGGTCGAGATAGGGAAAAATTAGCTCAACTCTACGGAAATCATCCCCATGCAGAATTGATTGAAATAGACATTACCGATGATTCAGCCTTAGAATCTCTGGTAACTGATCTCTATCTCCGTTATGGCAAGATTGATGTCTTGATTAACAACGCTGGTTACGGGATTTTTGAGGAATTTGACCAGATTTCTGACCAAGATATTCACCAGATGTTTGAGGTCAATACCTTTGCTTTGATGAATTTATCTCGTCGCCTTGCTGCTCGTATGAAGGAAAGCCGAAAAGGCCATATTATCAATATCGTCAGCATGGCAGGTCTAATTGCTACTGGCAAGTCCAGCCTTTACTCAGCGACCAAATTTGCAGCTATTGGTTTTTCAAATGCTCTTCGCCTAGAACTCATGTCCTACGGTGTTTATGTGACGACGATCAATCCAGGGCCAATCCGCACAGGATTTTTTGACCAGGCTGACCCAGATGGTACCTATCTCAAGTCTGTTGACCGCTTCCTTTTAGAGGCAGATGTAGTGGCTAAAAAGATTGTTAAGTGTATAGGAAAAAACAAACGAGAACTAAATCTCCCAGTCTTGTTGAACTTGGCCCACAAATTTTATACCCTCTTTCCCAAGCTAGCTGATAAGTTGGCAGGGGAGACTTTTAATTATAAATAAAAAAGAACCAATGCGTAGGTTGTTGCTAGCCTACATATTGGTTCTTATCATTTGTCAACTATCAAACTGGACTTCTTCTAGTAGATAGTCGATAAAGCGTTCGCCCATCTTAGATAGGCTGGTTTTTTCATGTTGGATATAGACCAGCTCAATTGGGTCATCAATGTCCAGAGGGATGGAAACGATGTTGTCTCCATTGAGGTTGCTGTTCAAAATCCCCGTCGCAATGGTGTAACCATCTAAACCAATCAAGAGATTAAAGAGGGTAGCACGGTCGCTGACTACGATAGATTTTTTGTGGTATTCCTGCGAGAGAATCTCTTCTGAAAAGTAGAAGGAGTTATGAGTTCCTTGGTCATAGCTGAGGTAAGGGAAGTTATCCAAGTCTTCTAGTTTGACCTTGTCTTTCTTTGCTAGAGGATTGGTCTTGCTGACAAAGATATGCGGTTGGGCGGTAAAGAGATGATGAGCCAGGAGGTGGTTGTCATCCAGCATTTTCGTTAAAACATCACGGTTGTAGCTGTTAAAAAATAGGACACCGACCTCACTACGGAAGTTCTTGACGTCGTCTATAATCTCCCAAGTCCGAGTTTCACGAAGGAAAAGCTCGTATTTCTCCATATCGCTTTTCTTGAGTAGAGAGACAAAGGCATTGACCACAAAGGCATAGTGTTGAGACGAAACGCTAAAGAGTTCGCGGTGGGCAACAGGATTTTTATAACGTTCCTCCAAAAGCTGGGTTTGCTCGACAACCTGACGGGCATAAGAGAGGAACTCCATCCCATCACGAGTCAAGGTGATGCCCTTAGGATTGCGGATAAAGATCTCAATGCCCATTTCATTTTCCAAATCTCTCACAGCGTTGGAAAGACTCGGTTGAGTGATAAAGAGTTGCTTGGCCGCCTCATTCATGGAGCCAGTTTCGACGATTTTGATAATATAATGTAATTGTTGAATTCTCATGTTTTTATTGTACCACACTTGCGTCAGAATCGCCAAAGAAGATAGGAAAATCAGGGACATTGTATGAGTCTCTTCTTGAAAAAAACATAAAATTTTGCTAGAATGAGTCTTATGAAAACATTCTATGATGTGCAGCAATTCCTCAAACGATTTGGTATTATTGTTTACATGGGAAAACGCTTATATGATATTGAACTGATGAAGTTGGAACTCTCTCGGATTTACGATGCAGGGTTGATGGACAAATTAGACTATCTAGAAGCAGAAGCGGTTCTTCGCAGAGAGCACAAGGTAGAATTGGATTATATTGAGAAAAATGGAGAAATGAACTAATGGTTACTTGGATTTTGTGGGCACTTATACTGGCAATGTTGGCGTGGATGGGTTTTAACTATCTTCGTATTCGCCGTGCGGCTAAAATCGTAGACAATGAGGAGTTTGAAGCCTTGATTCGTACAGGTCAATTGATTGATTTGCGTGATCCAGCTGAATTCCACAGAAAACATATCCTTGGGGCTCGCAATATTCCTTCAAGTCAGTTGAAAACTAGTCTTGCAGCCCTTCGTAAAGACAAACCTGTCCTTCTTTACGAAAATCAACGTGCGCAACGAGTTACAAATGCAGCCCTTTACTTGAAAAAACAAGGTTTTTCTGAGATTTATATCCTTTCTTATGGACTGGATTCTTGGAAAGGGAAAGTCAAAGTTGAGAAATAAGAAAACGAGCTTGGATGTTTCCGAGCTCATTTTTTAACCACTTTTTCTGAGAAATTCACGAATGTTTGCTAATTCTTGGGAGTTTAGGGGGCGAAAGTCTCCCTCTTGAAGATTATCATCCAAGCCCCAAGGTCCAAAATGGGTACGCTTGAGGGAAGTCACCTTGACACCAACCGAGAGGAACATTTTCTTGACTTGATGAAATTTTCCTTCTGAAATGGTGATGGTAGCTTTGCTGCTGCCTAGACTTGAAGATAGGATCTCTAGTTGAGCGGGTTTGCAGACAGTTCCATCAAGAAAGATAATCCCATCTTTGAACTGTTGGATGTGGTTGGATGAGAGCGGTCCATTGACCTCAACCTGGTAAGTTTTATCCACATGATATTTAGGGTGGAGGAGTTGAAAACCTAGAGGACCATTATCCGTTAATAGGAGAAGTCCTGTCGTATCTCGATCCAGACGACCAATGGCGTAGAGTTGCTCTGACTGGAGATGCTTGGGCAGTAGGTCCATGACGGTTTGGAGTTCCTTGTCTTTGTTGGCTGTAACGACACCAGCAGGCTTATGAAGCATAAGATAGGTGTGCTCATAACATCGAATGATTCGGTCTTGAAAAAGAAGTTCTTGTAGACCTGTATCGATATTCTGAGCTAGGGAGCGGGCTGGGCAACCATCTACTAGAATTTCCCCTTTGAGTAAGGCTTGTTTCATGGCCTTACGGCTAACTTTTTCTTGGGCTAATAAATTATCTAAACGCATACTGTGCCTATCTTATCATAAGTCGCTTGCTTTGAAAAGGCTTGACGTGAAAAGAAAAGCAGAGTGAAAACATTTACACTTGCTTGAGTTATGTTATTTACTTGAAATTATGGTATAATCGTTCAGTTAGAAATAAAAATTTAAATATTAGAGGAAATCATGACAAAATTAAGAGAAGATATCCGTAACATTGCGATTATCGCCCACGTTGACCACGGGAAAACAACCCTCGTTGACGAATTATTGAAACAATCTGAAACTCTTGATGCACGTACTGAATTGGCAGAGCGTGCTATGGACTCAAATGATATCGAAAAAGAGCGTGGAATTACCATCCTTGCGAAAAACACTGCCGTTGCTTACAACGGAACTCGTATCAACATCATGGACACACCAGGACACGCGGACTTCGGTGGAGAAGTTGAGCGTATCATGAAAATGGTTGACGGTGTTGTCTTGGTCGTGGATGCCTACGAAGGAACCATGCCACAAACTCGTTTCGTATTGAAAAAAGCCCTGGAACAAGACCTTGTTCCAATCGTGGTTGTTAATAAAATCGATAAACCATCAGCTCGTCCAGCAGAAGTAGTGGACGAAGTATTGGAACTTTTCATCGAGCTTGGTGCAGATGATGACCAGCTTGACTTCCCAGTGGTGTATGCTTCAGCTATCAACGGAACTTCTTCATTGTCAGATGATCCAGCTGACCAAGAAGCTACTATGGCACCAATCTTTGACACAATCATCGACCACATCCCAGCTCCAGTAGACAACTCAGATGAGCCTTTGCAATTCCAAGTGTCACTTTTGGACTACAATGACTTCGTTGGACGTATCGGTATCGGTCGTGTCTTCCGTGGTACGGTTAAGGTTGGGGATCAAGTTACCCTTTCTAAACTAGATGGTACAACTAAAAACTTCCGTGTTACAAAACTCTTCGGTTTCTTTGGTTTGGAACGTCGTGAAATCCAAGAAGCCAAAGCAGGTGATTTGATTGCCGTTTCAGGTATGGAAGACATCTTTGTCGGTGAAACCATCACTCCAACAGACGCAGTTGAAGCTCTTCCAATCCTACACATCGATGAACCAACTCTTCAAATGACTTTCTTGGTAAACAACTCACCATTTGCTGGTAAAGAAGGTAAATGGGTAACTTCTCGTAAGGTAGAAGAACGCTTGCAGGCAGAATTGCAAACAGACGTTTCCCTTCGTGTTGACCCAACGGATTCACCAGATAAATGGACTGTTTCAGGACGTGGAGAATTGCACTTGTCAATCCTTATCGAAACAATGCGTCGTGAAGGATATGAACTTCAAGTATCTCGTCCAGAAGTTATCGTAAAAGAAATTGACGGTGTTAAATGTGAGCCATTTGAACGTGTTCAAATCGATACTCCAGAAGAATACCAAGGGTCTGTTATCCAAAGCCTTTCTGAACGTAAGGGTGAAATGTTGGATATGATTTCAACTGGTAATGGTCAAACTCGTTTGGTCTTCCTTGTTCCAGCGCGTGGTTTGATTGGATACTCAACTGAGTTCTTATCAATGACTCGTGGTTACGGTATCATGAACCATACCTTCGATCAATACTTGCCATTGATTCCAGGCGAAATTGGTGGTCGTCACCGTGGTGCCCTTGTTTCTATCGATGCTGGTAAGGCTACAACTTACTCAATCATGTCTATCGAAGAACGTGGTACGATCTTTGTCAACCCAGGTACTGAGGTTTACGAAGGAATGATCATCGGTGAAAATTCTCGTGAAAATGACTTGACAGTTAACATCACTAAAGCAAAACAAATGACCAACGTCCGTTCAGCTACTAAGGACCAAACAGCTGTGATCAAGACACCTCGTATCTTGACACTTGAAGAGTCTCTTGAGTTCTTGAACGACGATGAGTACATGGAAGTAACGCCTGAGTCTATCCGTTTGCGTAAACAAATCCTTAACAAGGCAGAGCGTGAGAAAGCTAACAAGAAGAAAAAATCAGCTGAATAAGAGCTAGAAAGAGATAAAGATGGTTTATTTAATCATAGGACTCCTCTTATTACTACTCTATGTATTTGCGACACCAGAAAGCATTAAAGGGACAGTCAATATCGTCCTTGTCGTCTTTGCTTTCGTAGCACTTTTGATTTTGCTTATGCTGTCTGTTCTGCAAATCTTTCAGCTACCGACAGAATTCTTCATCGCAATTGCTATGCTCTTCCTAGCATACTTTAGCTTGCGAGATATTACCCTCATGTCGGTCCATAAAAGTAAAAGAAGATAAAAAGAGAGTTTCGGCTCTCTTTTTTTGTAGAAATTTTACAATAGTTTGAATTGCCTTTTATACTCAATGAAAATCAAAGAGCAAACTAGGAAGCTAGCCGCAGGTTGCTCAAAGCACAGCTTTGAGGTTGCAGATAAAGCTGACGTGGTTTGAAGAGTATTACTATAACATCATCTATTTTACTCAGATAATATGAATGGGGAAAGCTTGAATAAAAACCGCTAGCGATATCTATTTTTAAGGGAACTGTAAAATTTCATTACTAATGATATCTTAGTAAAATATGTTGACAGGTTATATAGAAAGTGATATATTTATGTCATAAGAAACCGATTTCAAAATAAGAGAGGATTACATTTGTTGTCTTGGTGCTCAGGGTGTGATGGATTAAACTAGGGAAATAATTCTAAGGATTTATAAAAGATAATACTCAATGAAAATCAAAGAGCAAACTAGG
>NZ_KV802691.1:75158-107294 GCF_001810785.1 Streptococcus sp. HMSC073F11 | reverse complement strand
ACGTGGTTTGAAGAGATTTTCGAAGAGTATAAATCTTTTTCTATAGGGTTATTCTCTTATACAAGGAGTCTACTATGAAGAAACTATTCATATTATTGTCAACTTTTTTTCTCAGCTTCTTCTTTGCTTGGATTATTGTCTTACGTGCGCCACAATATTTATATGCAAGCTATGATTCCGTTTCTTTACTTCGTGTCAAAAAAGATACTCAGGAACCGTCGCGTGAGGTATTTGAAAAGGAATTAGAGAAGTTTGTAAACTCAGAACAGAGTTTAATAGCTAGAAGAATTGTAGAGCCGAGTAAGGATGGGACAACTCACTTTACTTATGCAACTTATGGTCAGGGAACATTACCAAAAGAATTCCAAGAAGCTAGCCAAGAAAGTCGTGAACGTAGTGATCCACTAAATAGTTATCTCCTTTTATCAGGCTCCTTGACGAAAGAAAAGCTAGCCGATAAATTAGGAGATTTGGGTTATAAAGCAGTTGCTGACCGAAAGACACCTCCCTATTCCCTTGCTTTTCGAATTTTACTAAATCCACTTATTTTAATTAGTTTAGCAATATTTGGCTTATCTTTCTTTGCTTTAGTGATTATCACTCGGATTAAGGAAATGAGAGTAGCAGGTATAAAACTCTTTTCTGGTCAGACACTCTTATCCATCATGGGGCATTCTTTATCTACTGATATCAAGTGGCTCCTTCTATCAGCCCTCCTTTCCTTCCTAGGTGGGGGAGTCGTTCTTTTTAGTCAAGGTTTGTTTTATCTTATCTTGTTAGCTACCTATGGTTTTGGGATTAGTTTTTATCTTTTGTTTTTATTGGGGATTTCAATTTTACTAATGCTCCTTTACCTAATGAGTTTGAGTTACAAAGCATTAGTTCCCGTTATTAAGGGAAGATTACCCCTTAAACGCTTGATGGCTTTAACCCTATTGTGTCAGTTAGTAGCTGTTTTTACAGTAGGCTACGCTGTTAAGACGGGTTTGACGTCTTACCAACGATTGAAAGAACTTGAAATTTCAAAACAAGCATGGAAGGATAGAGCAGATTATTATCAAATTTCTTTTGGTTTAGGTGATAGAGGAAAAGATACAGAAAATCTGAATAAGTGGTATGAATTTTCCAAAGAAGCAGTTGAAAAAGAACAGGCTCTATTTGTAAAAGATAATCTCATTCATTTTGCAAATCCTCAAGGAAAAAATGAAAAAGGGGAAACACTGGATACCTATAGTCCAGATGCTAATGTTCTCTATGTCAGTCCAAGTTATTTGGACAAGGAAAATGTGTCTGTAAATGATGAGACTAGACAGAAACTAGCTCATCTTCAAAAAGGGGAATTTGGACTCTTATTACCAGAATCTCTTCGTTCACAGGAAGCAGAACTTAAGAAAGTTTTTGAAGAAAGATTAAACTACTATGGAAAATCAAGCGAGGATGAAAACGCTCCTTTAGAGTATGAAATGAGAGCGATTGTTAGCTATCTTCCAACAGGAGAAAAGCGATTTGTTTATAATAACGGTGAAAGTCCAGTATCCACTCAGTACTTAACCGATCCGATTTTAGTTGTGTTCACTCCTACATCTACAGGTGATAGTTTCATTTCAAAATCTAGTTGGTCTATCAATGCTGGAAAGCAACTCTTTATCAAAGGATATGAGAGTGGACTAGCTCTCTTGAAGGAAGCTGGAATTTATGAGCAAGTATCTTATCTTAAAGAAGGAAGAAGTGTTTATCTAACTCGTTATAATGAAGTGCAAACTGAAACAGCAACTTTAATCTTAGGAGCTATTGTGGGGATAGCCAGTTCCTTGTTACTCTTTTATTCTGTCAATCTTCTATATTTCGAGCAATTCCGTCGAGATATCTTGATTAAACGAATTTCAGGTTTACGATTTTTTGAAACGCATGCCCAGTATATGGTTAGTCAATTTGCCAGTTTTGTATTTGGTGCTAGTCTCTTTATTTTACGCAGTAGAGACTGGGTAATTGGCTTACTCACTTTATTAGTCTTTCTAGTTAGTGCAGTTCTGACGCTTTACCGTCAAGCGCAGAAAGAATCTCGTGTTTCTATGACAATTATGAAAGGAAAATAGGATGATTGAACTAAAGAATATATCTAAAAAATTTGGAAGCCGTCAGCTATTTTCAGATACTAATCTTCATTTTGAAGGTGGGAAAATTTATGCCTTAATAGGTACAAGTGGCTGTGGTAAGACAACACTCTTGAATATGATTGGACGATTAGAGCCATATGACAAAGGGCAAATCATCTATGATGGCACCTCTCTTAAAGACATTAAGCCCTCTGTTTTCTTTAGAGATTACTTGGGATATTTATTTCAAGATTTTGGCTTAATTGAAAGCCAGACCGTCAAAGAGAATCTCAATCTGGGTTTAGTTGGTAAAAAGTTGAAAGAAAAAGAGAAAATCTCTTTGATGAAACAAGCTCTAAATCGTGTAAACCTATCCTATTTGGATTTAAAGCAACCTATATTTGAGTTATCAGGAGGAGAAGCACAACGTGTTGCATTAGCGAAGATCATTTTAAAGGATCCGCCTTTGATTCTTGCAGATGAACCAACTGCTTCGCTAGACCCCAAAAACTCTGAGGAATTACTTTCTATCCTAGAATCTTTAAAAAATCCGAATCGGACCATTATTATTGCGACCCACAATCCTCTTATTTGGGAGCAAGTGGACCAAGTTATTCGAGTTACCGATTTATCACATAGATGATATGGCAAGATTCAGTTAGAAGAAAGAGTCACAAACAAGCTTTGTGGCTTTTTTATTTCCATAAAAATGGTAAAATAGTAAGAGTAGAAATGGAGTTCGAGACATGAAAGTAATAGATCGATTTAGAAATCAAAAAGTCCTTGTTTTAGGTTTGGCCAAGTCTGGTGAATCTGCAGCTCGTTTGTTGGATAAGCTGGGTGCCATTGTGACAGTAAATGATGGGAAGCCTTTCGAGGACAATCCAGCTGCGCAAAGTTTGCTGGAAGAAGGGATCAAGGTTATCACAGGTGGGCATCCTTTGGAACTCTTGGATGAAGATTTTGCTCTGATGGTGAAAAATCCAGGGATTCCTTATAGCAATCCCATGATTGAAAAGGCATTGGCAAAGGGGATTCCAGTCTTGACTGAGGTAGAATTGGCTTACTTGATCTCAGAAGCGCCAATTATCGGTATCACTGGTTCAAATGGGAAAACAACCACAACGACGATGATTGGGGAAGTTTTAACTGCTGCTGGTCAACATGGTCTCTTATCAGGGAATATTGGCTATCCTGCTAGTCAAGTGGCTCAAACTGCGACAGCCAAGGACACACTTGTCATGGAACTTTCTTCTTTCCAACTAATGGGTGTTCAAGAATTTCATCCAGAGATTGCGGTTATTACCAATCTCATGCCAACTCATATCGATTATCATGGTTCTTTTGAGGAATATGTAGCAGCCAAGTGGAATATCCAGAACAAGATGACAGCGGCTGATTTCCTTGTCTTGAACTTTAACCAAGACTTAGCAAAAGAATTGGCAAGAAAAACACAAGCTACAGTTGTACCATTCTCAACACAGGAAAAGGTTGATGGAGCTTATCTGGAAGATGGTCAACTCTACTTCCGTGGGGAAGTAGTCATGGCAGCGAATGAAATCGGAGTTCCAGGTAGCCATAATGTAGAAAATGCGCTTGCGACGATTGCTGTAGCCAAGCTTCGTGGTGTTGATAACCAAACCATCAAAGAAACTCTTTCAGCCTTTGGTGGTGTCAAACACCGTCTCCAGTTTGTGGATGAAATTAAGGGTGTCAAATTCTATAACGATAGCAAGTCAACCAATATCTTAGCCACTCAAAAAGCCTTGTCAGGATTTGACAACAGTAAGGTTATCTTAATTGCAGGTGGTTTGGACCGCGGCAATGAGTTTGACGAATTGGTGCCAGATATTACTGGGCTCAAGAAGATGGTTATCCTCGGTCAATCTGCAGAACGTGTCAAACGGGCAGCGGATAAGGCTGGTGTGGCTTATGTAGATGCGACAGATATTGCTGATGCGACCCGCAAGGCTTATGAGCTCGCGACTCAAGGAGATGTGGTTCTCCTCAGTCCTGCCAATGCTAGCTGGGATATGTATGCTAACTTTGAAGTACGTGGCGACCTCTTTATCGACACAGTAGCGGAGTTAAAGGAATAATATGAAAAAAATTGTCTTTACAGGTGGGGGGACGGTTGGACATGTCACCCTCAACCTTTTGTTAATGCCCAAGTTCATTGAAGATGGCTGGGAAGTTCACTATATTGGTGACAAGCATGGAATTGAACACCAAGAAATCCTCAAGTCAGGTCTGGATGTGACCTTCCACTCCATTGCGACTGGGAAGTTGCGTCGCTATTTCTCTTGGCAAAATATGCTGGACGTCTTCAAAGTTGGTTGGGGAATTGTCCAATCGCTCTTTATCATGTTACGACTGCGTCCACAGGCTCTTTTTTCAAAGGGGGGGTTTGTCTCTGTACCGCCCGTTATCGCAGCGCGTGTGTCAGGAGTGCCTGTCTTTATCCACGAATCGGACCTGTCTATGGGCTTGGCCAATAAAATTGCCTATAAATTCGCAACTAAGATGTACTCAACCTTTGAGCAGCCTGTTAGTCTTGCAAAAGTTGAGCATGTGGGAGCAGTGACCAAGGTTTCAGACCAAAACACTCCTGAACCAGATGAATTGGTGGATATCCAAACCCACTTTGATCCTAAATTGCCAACGGTATTGTTTGTTGGTGGTTCTGCAGGAGCTCGTGTCTTTAACCAATTGGTGACAGATTATAAGCAAGAACTGACAGAGCGCTACAATATTATCAATTTCACTGGATATTCTAGCCTCAATGAGTTGAGTCAAAATCTCTTTCGTGTTGATTATGTGACGGATCTCTATCAACCTTTGATGGAGATGGCAGATGTGGTGGTAACGCGTGGTGGTGCCAATACGATTTTCGAACTCTTGGCCATGGCGAAACTCCATCTCATCGTACCATTGGGTCGTGAAGCAAGTCGAGGAGACCAGATTGAAAATGCTGCCTATTTTGTTAAGAAAGGCTACGCAGAAGAACTTCAAGAAAGTGACTTGACCTTGGAAAGCTTGGAGGCGAAACTCAGTCACTTGCTTAGTCACAAGGATCAATACCAAGCTAGCATGAAAGCTTCGACTGAATTGAAATCTCTTGCAGATTTTTACGATCTACTAAGAAAAGACCTAGCATAAGGAATATCAATGTCAAAGGATAAGAAAAAAGAATCAAACCAGAAGCAAGAATTGTCTGAATGGCAGAAACGAAACCAGGAATACCTGAAGAAGAAGGCTGAGGAAGAAGCTGCCCTTGCTGAAGAGAAGGAAAAGGAAAGACAAGCTCGAATGGCTTCAAAATCTGAAAAGTCAGATGCAACCGAGGACCAAGAGAGTGAATCTGATCCAAAAGACTCAAAATCAGCTAAGGAAGATGCTAAAGAAAAAGTAGAAGAGTCAGAAGACGTCAAAAAAGAAGTACCCAAAGAAGAACCAAAATCCAAAGAGCCAAAGAAACAGAATAAACAGGATAAAAAAATAGAGAAAAAGCCTGTAAAGGAAAAACCGGTCAAACCGAAAATCCCAGGAGTTCATATCTGGCGGGCTATCTCGATTTTGTTTCTCAGTCTGCTTTTATTGGTTGTCTCTGCATACTTGCTCAGCCCTTATGCGACCATGAAGGATATTCGTGTTGAGGGAACAGTGCAAACTACAGATGATGATATTCGACAGGCTTCAGGCATTCAGGATTCGGATTATACGATTAACCTTCTGCTAGACAAGGCAAAATATGAAGAGCAGATCAAGTCTAACTATTGGGTTGAATCAGCTCAGCTTGTCTATCAATTTCCAACCAAGTTTACAATCAAGGTTAAGGAATATGATATTGTGGCCTACTATGTTTCTGGAGAAAGTCATTATCCAATCCTTTCAAGTGGTCAGCTTGAGACCAGTTCGGTGAGCTTGGTGAGTCTGCCAGAAACTTATATATCAGTTTTCTTTAATGACAGCGAACAAATCAAGACCTTTACCTCAGAACTTTCTCAAATTAGCCCCGAACTCAAATCTGCTATCCAAAAGGTGGAACTAGCCCCAAGCAAGGTCACATCAGATTTAATTCGATTGACTATGAATGATTCGGACGAGGTCTTGGTTCCTCTATCTGAAATGAGTAAGAAACTGCCATATTACAGTAAGATTAAGCCACAATTGTCAGAACCGAGTGTGATTGACATGGAAGCTGGAATTTACAGTTACACTGTGGCGGATAAATTAATTATGGAGGCTGAGGAAAAAGCCAAACAAGAGGCTAAGGAAGCTGAGAAGAAACAAAAAGAGGAAGAGAAGAAAAAACTGGAAGAACAGCAAAATAAACTAGAAGAGGAAAGGAAAAAGCTGGAGGAAGAGGGCAATCAAAACCAAACGACCCGACGTTCATCGCGCCGCTAGGTTTAGCTTTTCTCTCGTAGTTCTTCAGTGGCCATGTTTTTACTTGACAAGTTCTAGTAGAAATAATAGAATAGTAAAAAACCTTTAAAGCAGTCCAGAGAGGCAGCTAAGGTTAGACGGTGAAAGGGTGGAGACTACCCATTTTTCGTGGAACCTTGCTGTTGGCAGGTTCCTTTTTTCATGGCTTCTTGTGGCCAGACTCTCTCACTAGCAAAGGTAAAAGGAGAAACCTATGCGAGAACATCGTCCAGTTATTGCTCTTGATTTTCCTAGTTTTGAGGCGGTCAAGGAATTCTTAGCTCTATTTCCAGCAGAAGAAAGCCTTTATCTAAAGGTAGGGATGGAGCTCTATTACGCAGCGGGACCTGAGATTGTGTCTTACTTGAAAGGCCTGGGTCATAGTGTCTTTCTGGATCTCAAGCTGCATGACATTCCCAATACAGTCAAGTCAGCTATGAAGGTCCTGTCTCAGCTTGGTGTAGATATGACCAATGTTCATGCGGCTGGCGGCGTAGAGATGATGAAGGCGGCGCGAGAAGGTCTTGGAAGTCAAGCCAAATTGATCGCTGTAACGCAGCTTACATCAACGTCAGAAGCCCAGATGCAGGAGTTCCAAAATATCCAAACTAGCCTGCAAGAGTCTGTGATTCATTATGCTAAGAAGACAGCTGAAGCGGGATTAGATGGTGTCGTTTGCTCGGCTCAGGAAGTGCAAGTCATCAAGCAGGCTACCAATCCAGATTTTATCTGTCTGACACCGGGCATTCGTCCTGCAGGTGCTGCAGTAGGAGATCAAAAACGCGTCATGACGCCAGCGGATGCCTATCAAATCGGTAGTGACTATATCGTGGTGGGACGTCCCATTACCCAAGCTGAGGATCCTGTTGCAGCTTATTATGCCATCAAGGATGAATGGAACCAAGACTAGAATTAAAGAAATAGATTAGAAAAACAAAAGGAGAAGACCATGACACTTGCTAAAGATATCGCTAGCCACCTCTTGAAAATTCAAGCCGTTTACCTCAAACCAGAGGAGCCTTTCACTTGGGCATCTGGTATTAAGTCACCGATTTACACAGATAACCGTGTGACACTAGCCTATCCAGAAACTCGTACTCTCATTGAAAATGGTTTTGTAGATGCTATCAAAGAAGCCTTTCCGGAGGTTGAAGTGATTGCAGGAACTGCGACAGCAGGGATTCCACACGGAGCTATTATTGCTGACAAGATGAATCTGCCATTTGCCTACATCCGTAGCAAACCAAAAGACCACGGAGCTGGTAATCAAATCGAAGGCCGCGTAGCTCAAGGTCAAAAAATGGTAGTGGTTGAAGACCTTATTTCAACTGGTGGTTCTGTTCTTGAAGCTGTAGCAGCTGCTAAACGAGAAGGAGCAGATGTGCTTGGAGTTGTAGCAATCTTCAGCTACCAATTGCCAAAAGCAGATAAGAACTTCTCAGATGCAGGTGTCAAACTAGTAACGCTTTCTAACTACAGTGAACTCATCCATCTAGCCCAAGAAGAAGGCTATATCACACCAGAAGGGCTCGACCTTCTAAAACGATTTAAAGAAGACCAAGAAAATTGGCAAAACGCCTAAAACATAGAAAATCAGGTAGTCACTAGGATTACCTGATTTTGTTTTTAATACTAAAGTTGAGCGATAACTTCCTCAGTTGTCAAAACTTGGTTGGCAATGTAGCCGTAGTTTGTTAGTGCAGCTTGGTAGGCTTCTTCACCTGGAGCACCGACAGCATCGTTAACAACAATGACATTGTAGCCTAATTCTATGAGTTCACGCATGTGTGAATCCACGCAGAGATTAGCATTCATACCAGCCAAGATGACGGTGTCGATACCATTTTTGCGGAGTTGAAGGTTAAGGTCGTTGCTTTCTGGGCCAAAGATTTTATGTCCGTTGACAACAATAGTATCTTCATCCAAAAATGGTTTAATCTCTTCAATCATATCTGCTCCAGAGCCTTCTGGAATTGCTGAATACTGGCTATCACGCCAAAACATTTCGTTTTCAATCATCATCGTTTCACCAGCAGCTTTAAATTGCCACTTGTGATCGTGTGGATAGAAGTAGTGCGGTGAGATAAAACGCTTGTAGCCACGCTCTTTAGCAAGAGCGAAAAGCTTTGTCAGATTTTCAATAGTATTAACTTTTTCAAGAACATCTTTAGTTGCTCCGAATCCTTTACCAGGATGTTTTAGGAATTCAACTTGTGGGTCTGTGATAACAAATGCGACATTTTTCTGATTGAACATGAGGTTCCTCCTAATATGATTTGATTAACAGCCAATAGGAATTTAGACTGTTAGTTTGATGATTTTCCAAATGGTAGTTTTAGTTATATACTGACCATTCGGTACAATTATAATAACATCTAAAATTGAATTTGTAAATTAATTTGCTCAGAACAAAAAATTTTAATGATAAAACAGTGGCAAAAGGAGGTGGTTTCAATTGTTTGGTCTCAGACTCTGAATCTGCTATAATAGGAAAAAAGAGAGGTGAGTAGATGAGCGTTAAAGAGCGTATTTTACAAAGTGCTGAGGAATTGATTTATCAGAAGGGTTATGTGGCCACCTCCATCAGTGACATCATGGAGGCAGCTGATGTTGGCAAGGGACAGCTTTATTATTATTTCAAATCTAAGAAGGAAATTGGTTTGACGGTCATTCAAGATATTTTAGCAAATTGGCGAAAAGAGCTTTTTGAAGATATTTTTGAAGCAGACAAGTCTGACAGTGACAAGTTTTCGGATATGATTGACTGGGTTTGTCAATTTCATGAAAGTCAGACGGTCTTTTATGGTTGCCCAATTGGTAATCTGATTGTGGAATTGTCCACAGAAGATGAGAACTTCCGCTGTCCTCTCAATGATTTTATGACCCAGTGGACAGAGAAGTTAGCCAGCCTCTTGCAAGACCTGCATGCTGACTGGTCAGAAGAGCGGGCGCAGTTGCAGGCCCGTCAAGTCATCTCCAGTATTCAAGGCAGCATTGTCATTCTCAAAGTCAGCCAAGACATCCAAGTTTTAGAAAATAATATGACGGATTTGAAAAAGAATTATTGTTAATTTTTAGCCGAAGAATTAAAAGTATGTTAATTTATGGATTGTGGTTAGAGGTAAGAATGACAACAGATATTAAAACTGAAATTGGTCATAGAGTAAGACAGGAACGTGAACGTCACAAATTGATGAGAGAAGAGGTCTGTGGACAGAAGCTGACTTAATAATCAAACAGCTGATGCGTACTGAGCTTGGGCAATCCTTGCCAACAATTACTAAGTTACAATATTTATCTAAGCGATTAGAAGTTCCGATAGATACTTTTCTTGAAAATAAAGAACTAGCTCTTCCTGAGGAAGAGTTGCTGAGTCTAGACTTGATTGAAAGAATATTAGACTTGATAAGAACAGGGACAGGTAGTTTCGCTGAAGATATTTTTGATGATTATTTTAAGCAAGTAACACTAAAGCAAGTTTACACATTCAATGATTTACTATTAATTGATTATTTTGCTATGCAATGTCAAGACTTGATTTATAGAAGAGAGCATTAGATGATTTTCGGATTAAGTTGTTGAAACAGCAATTAGTTAGTGATGAAATGTATAATGTAGAGCTACTATCAGTTCTTTGTGCCATAGCGGGTGTTTATGTTGTTCATAATGACTATAAGCATATGATATCTCTAGTAAAAAAGATGAATGAAATTTTATCAGTAACAATGTTGCAAGTCTATAAACCTGGAATTTCAGTATTTGAAGCTAAGTGCTATCTTTATTTTGAAAATGATAAAAATAAAGCAAAGGAACTTTATCACTCAGCAACTATACTAGCTGAACAATTTGATGATAAAGTATTAGAAAATGAAAAGATTATTTGAATTTCCATAACTTAAGAAAGTTCATCATTTTTAATTATCGCTGTAAAATGATTGAAAGTATGAAATTTCCAAACAAAATATTTGAAAAATTTTGAAAAAAGAGTTAGAATATTTTTTGTAATATACAAAGTAAACGCTTACTTATCAAGGAGGACATTTTATGTCATACAAAACAAGCAATGCAGAAGGTCATGTAGATTTCATCAATACCTATGATTTGGAGCCAATGGCGCAACAAGTTATTCCTAAAGCAGCATTTGGCTATATCGCTAGTGGGGCGGAGGATACTTTCACTTTGCGTGAGAATATTCGTGCCTTTAACCACAAACTCATCGTTCCTCATACACTTTGCAATGTAGAAAATCCAAGTACAGAGATTGAATTTGCAGGCGAAAAATTGTCTTCACCAATCATTATGGCGCCTGTTGCGGCTCATAAATTGGCAAATGAACAGGGTGAAGTGGCGACTGCGCGTGGTGTGCATGAGTTTGGTTCTCTCTATACAACCAGCTCTTACTCTACTGTCGACCTTCCAGAAATTACGGAAGCCCTTCAAGGGACACCTCATTGGTTCCAGTTTTACTTTAGTAAAGATGATGGTATCAATCGCCACATCATGGACCGTGTGAAGGCTGAAGGTTATAAAGCGATTGTCTTGACGGCTGATGCTACGGTAGGGGGCAATCGTGAGGTCGATAAGCGTAATGGTTTTGTCTTCCCAGTTGGCATGCCGATTGTTGAGGAATATCTGCCAGAAGGTGCTGGAAAATCAATGGACTTTGTTTACAAATCAGCTAAACAACGCTTGTCTCCACGTGATGTAGAATTTATCGCTGAATACTCAGGACTTCCTGTTTATGTCAAGGGACCACAATGCCGTGAGGACGTTGAACGTTCGCTTGCTGCAGGTGCTTCTGGTATCTGGGTGACCAACCATGGTGGCCATCAAATCGACGGTGGACCAGCTGCCTTCGATTCACTTCAAGAAGTAGCTGAAGCAGTTGATAAACGTGTGCCAATTGTCTTTGACTCTGGTATTCGTCGTGGCCAACACGTCTTTAAAGCCTTGGCTTCAGGAGCAGACTTGGTAGCTATTGGCCGCCCGGTTATCTATGGCTTGGCTCTCGGCGGTAGTGTTGGTGTGCGTCAAGTCTTTGAACACTTGAATGCGGAATTGAAGACAGTCATGCAGTTGTCTGGAACTCAGACTATTGAAGATGTTAAACACTTTAAACTTCGTCATAACCCATACAACCCAACCTTCCCAGTTGACCCACGCGACTTAAAATTGTATTGATAAAAGAGATTGCCTCCACTTGATGTGGAGGTTTTTCTTCGTCTATAGGAAGAATAAATCACCATTGAAATCTATATAAATATATTTTCTAATCAAAAATCTTGCTAGGGCTTTCATTTTTTGCTATACTGGTGCAGTAATTAAATAATAAAGACATTTGGGGTGCTTTAGGCTGAGATGATACCCATTGAACCTGATACAGTTAAGACTGGCGAAGGGAAATGTGAAACGTTTTTTCGTATGGCGAAATGAACGATCTAATCTTGTAAGCTAAACTCTAATTCTTGATTGTAATTGGAGTTTTTTTGTTTATATAAACTGGATGAAGGTGATACAAAGCATTTAGGTAGCTTTTCTTGAACGCCCTTGATTTTCTTTAAAAAGGTCAAGTAAAACTAGGATTTTCTTGATGTTTTGTTGATTACGAACGAGTAAAGAGAGGAAAAGTAAATATGGAAAGACAAGACTATGCATTTCAGCCAGGTTTGACTGTTGGAGAATTATTAAAAAGCAGTCAGAAGGATTGGCAGGCTGCAATCAATCATCGTTTTGTTAAGGAACTTTTTGCGGGGACAATTGAGAATAAGGTCTTAAAAGACTACCTAATTCAAGATTATCACTTCTTTGATGCCTTCTTATCCATGCTGGGTGCTTGCGTAGCCCACGCAGACCAGCTTGAATCCAAGCTTCGTTTTGCCAAGCAACTAGGCTTTCTTGAAGCAGATGAAGACGGTTATTTCCAAAAAGCTTTCAAAGATTTAAAAGTATCTGAGAATGACTATCTGGAAGTGACCTTGCATCCTGTAACAAAAGCCTTTCAGGAGCTTATGTATTCTGCTGTATCATCATCAGACTATGCCCATCTTTTAGTCATGCTGGTCATTGCAGAAGGTCTCTATTTAGACTGGGGTTCTAAAGATTTGGCTCTACCTGAAGCCTATATTCATTCGGAATGGATTAATCTCCACAGAGGTCCTTTCTTTGCAGAGTGGGTTCAATTTCTGGTTGACGAACTCAATCGTGTCGGAAAAGGTCGAGAAGATTTGACAGAACTTAAGCAACGCTGGAACCAAGCAGTCGCTTTAGAATTAGCCTTTTTTGATATTGGTTATGATGCTTAGGGAAAGTTCAGGATACTGACAAATTTGATGAGGTAAATCATTCAATGTAACTGAAAAATTTCTTAACGAAAGATAGAGATAAATCGAAATCAGTAGATCGTATAAAGTGAAAAGGAAGGATTTCAATATGACAAGTTTAAAATTATTAAAAGAAAAAGCACCATTAGTAATCTGTATCACCAATGATGTTGTAAAAAACTTTACAGCAAATGGATTAGTAGCACTGGGTGCCTCACCAGCTATGAGCGAGTACCCAGCAGACTTAGAAGATCTATTAAAATATGCTGGAGGATTATTGATTAACATTGGGACTTTAACGGATAATAATTGGAAGCTGTACCAAGAGGCACTAAAAATTGCTGAAAAATATAATGTTCCTGCAGTTTTAGATCCTGTAGCCTGTGGAGCAGGAGAATATAGAAAAAAAGTAGCAGATGATCTAATCAATAATTACAAACTGGCAGCGATTAGGGGAAATGCTGGCGAGATTGCCTCTTTAGTAGGAATAAATGTGGCATCTAAAGGAGTAGATAGTGCAGGCGTAGATAATATTGATGAAATTGCTCTAGCAGCAAATAAAAAGTTCAATATTCCAATAGTAGTAACAGGTGAAGTGGATGCCATTGCGGTTAATGGAGAAGTTGTAACGATTCATAATGGTAGTGCCATGATGCCAAAAGTTATTGGGACAGGATGCTTATTAGGTGCTGTAGTAGCAAGCTTTATCGGACTTGAAAAAGGTCAAGAATTGAAATCATTAGAAACAGCAATGTTGGTTTACAATATCGCTGGAGAAATGGCAGAAAAACGTCCAAATGGGCATCTTCCTGGAACATTTAAAGTTGAATTTATAAATGCCTTATACGAGATTACAGACGAAGATGTAAAGGAATTCAAAAGAGTGAAGTAAGATGTTTCATAAAGAATTACTAAAACTATATTTTATTTGTGGAACGACTACTTGCCAAGGAAAAGATATATATAGAGTCGTTGAGGAAGCCTTAAAAGGTGGTATAACCTTATTTCAATTCCGTGAAAAAGGTGAGGGAGCCTTAGAAGGTAAAGAAAAAGTCGAATTAGCAATTAAACTACAGGATCTTTGTAAAAAATACAATGTTCCGTTTATTGTTAATGATGATATTGATTTGGCAATGGAAATTGATGCTGATGGTGTACATGTAGGACAGGATGATCTTGGTGTTGATGAAATTAGAAAATTGATGCCAGATAAAATAATTGGTCTTTCTATAAAAAACGAGGAAGAATTTCAACAATCAAAAGTTGAATATGTAGATTATGTTGGTGTTGGTCCTGTATTTGATACCCAGTCAAAAGATGATGCTGGTGGTGCTATAGGTTATGAAGGTCTTAAATTGATGAGAAAACTATTGCCACAAATTCCCTTAGTTGCAATTGGTGGGATACAGACGCAACATATTAAAGATATTATGAAGACCAATGTTGACGGCGTTTCAATCATTTCAGCAATATCGTATGCAAAAAATATAGAAAAAACTGTTCGGGAAATGAGTGAACAATAGGCATCAATTTTTCCTTGGATTCTGAGGGAGTAGGATTTTCTTTTTTCTAAAAAGATATGTCCAGATTCAGTTCAAATAGCTAATCCATCAAATAAGTCATTTATTTTTTGCAAAAGAAAGATCTGCTGTCTTTTTGAGTACAAGGCTGTATTTCCAGTTCAATTCCTTGAACTAGAATAAATCGTCTGTTAAAATAATTATATAATTAAATAATAAAGACATTTGGGGTGCCTTAGGCTGAGATGATACCCATTGAACCTGATACAGTTAAGACTGGCGAAGGGAAATGTGAAAAGGTTTTTTTCGTATGTCGAAGGAAACTGTCTAATCTTGTAAGGTGAACTCTAATTCTTAATTGTAATTGGAGTTTTTTTGTTTATACAAACTGGATAGGCTTGTTTAGGTAGCTCTCCTTGAATGCCCCACTTTTCTTTAAAAAAGGAGTTTTTTATGTTGAAAAAATGGCAGTTAAAAGATGTTATCTTGCTTGCTTTCTTGTCTATCTTTTTTGGTGGCGTTTTTGTGGGTTCAGGCTATCTGTTTGATATCCTCACTCTGATCTTGGCCCCTCTTGGTTTGCAGGCCTTTGCCAATGAAATCCTCTTTGGTCTCTGGTGTATGGCTGCGCCCATTGCGGCTATCTTTGTTCCAAGAGTCGGAAGTGCAACGATTGGAGAAGTGCTCGCTGCGCTTGCTGAAGTCCTTTATGGTAGCCAATTCGGCCTAGGCGCCCTTTTGTCTGGCTTGGTTCAGGGGCTGGGAAGTGAACTTGGTTTTCTCGTAACCAAGAATCGCTATGAAAGTTGGCTCTCTCTAACTGCCAATAGTATTGGGATTACGCTTTTTAGCTTTGTCTATGAATACATTAAATTAGGTTACTATGCCTTTTCTCTTCCTTTTGTCCTTTCCTTGCTTGTGGTGCGTTTTATTTCCGTCTTTTTCTTCTGTACCATCTTGGTTCGTGCCATTGTCAAACTCTATCATCAGTTTGCAGCTGGAGGAAAGGCATAGATGGGGCTGGAACTACGGGGGATTCAGTCCCCAATTTTTTCGGAGCCGATTGATTTTACTTTTCATGCGCAAGCTTTTACCTTGTTAGTTGGGAGCAGTGGTTCAGGAAAATCCAGTCTCTTTCAAATTATTGCTCAAGTCAGTTCTCTTCCCTATAGTGGTCAAGTCCTGATAGATGGGAGCGAGGTTAGTCAGCTTTCTACCGTTGAACGTGTCCAGACGGTTGGCATTCTCTTTCAAAATCCCAATCATCAATTTACCATGGAGAACTTGTTTGAGGAGCTGATTTTTACCTTGGAGAATATCGGCCATCCCGTTCAGAAAATTGATTCTAAAATAGCTGAGGTGGTCCGGCAATGTCGTTGCGAGCTAATCTTGCACCGTCCTATTCATCACCTATCAGGTGGGGAAAAGCAAAAGGCTGCTTTGGCTGTTCTCTTTGCTATGAATCCTAGGGTCTATCTCTTGGATGAGCCCTTCGCTTCCATTGACCGCAAGAGTAGGATAGAGATATTGGAGATTCTAAAAGAGTTGGTCTCTGATGGGAAGACAGTTATCCTGTGCGACCATGATTTAACGGACTATGAAGTCTATATCGACCATATGGTGGAGCTAAGAGATGGCCAACTAAGGGAAGTGTTTCAAATCCCTACCTCTGAGATGACAAAGGTTGCTTCAAAGGAAGTTGCTTCTAGTCCAGAACTATTCCATATGGATCGTGTGACTTGTGAGCTGGGTAATCGCCCCCTCTTTTCGATTGCTGATTTCACGTTTTACCAAGGAATTTCCTGTATCCTAGGTGATAATGGTGTCGGGAAATCAACCCTCTTTCGCTCTATTCTTCAATTTCAAAAGTATAAAGGGCTCATTTCTTGGAAGGGGACAGTTCTGAAAAAGAAAAAGGGTTTGTATCGTGATCTGACGGGAGTTGTTCAGGAAGCTGAGAAGCAGTTTATCCGAGTCAGTCTGAGAGAAGAACTGCAATTAGATAGCTCAGACTCTGAAAGAAATCAGCGGATTCTCCAAGCTTTACAATATTTTGATCTGGAGCAGGCACTTGATAAGAGTCCCTATGAATTAAGTGGTGGCCAGCAAAAGATTCTTCAGCTCTTGACCATCTTGACCAGCAAGGCGTCTGTGATTTTGCTAGATGAACCTTTTGCAGGTTTGGATGATAGAGCCTGCCATTATTTTTGCAAGTGGATTGTGGAGGAGAGAAATCAGGGAAGAAGTTTTCTGATCATTAGCCATCGTTTAGATCCCTTGATCTCTGTGGTTGATTATTGGATTGAGATGACTAGTCAGGGTCTCAGTCATGTGAAAAAAGTGACAATTACCAAACCACTCACATCTCAGAGTAGCAATACTCAAGGGGAGGTGAGATAGTATGGTCAAAGTAGCAACCCAGACACCGATTATCAGTCTCTTCTTGCTGATTTTATCCTTGGAAACATCTTTCATTCCTTCGATTGCTCTTAATCTCTCGGTAGTCGCATTTTGCATTCTCTTTATGCTCTATTACCGGCGATTTAAAGTATTGGCTTGGATGATTCTGCTCGCCATTTTGCCATCCTTGGCCAACTACTGGGCAGTTCAGTTACATGGGGATGCTTCGCAGGCAGTCATGCTTGGAACGAGGGCCTTTGTGACCGTTTGTATTGGTCTTGTCTTTGTTTCCTCTATTTCCCTAAAAGAGCTTCTCTTGTACTTGGCTCAAAAGGGGTTATCACGCTCTTGGGCCTATGCCTTGATTGTGGTATTCAATTCCTTCCCCCTTATCCAGCAAGAAATCAAGTCCCTCAAGGAAGCTTGCTTATTACGCGGTCAAGAACTACATTTTTGGTCGCCCTTGATTTACAGCAAGGTTCTGATGACAGTCTTTAGGTGGCGCCATCTTTACCTGAGAGCCCTATCGGCGCATGGATATGACGAACATGCACAGGCGGAGAATCGCTATCGGACTTTTTATATTCCTCAAAGGACACTATTCATCTACCTGCTTTTCTTTTTATTGCTTCAAACCAGTCTATTTTTATAAAGGAGTTATTATGGAATTTACAGATATTGCGATGGAATTATCCAAGGAAGCTTGGCAGACTTCCTTTCATCACCCCTTTGTTTTACAGTTGCAAGAGGGAAATTTAGACCTGTCCATCTTTCGCTATTACTTGATTCAGGATGCCTACTATTTGAAGGCCTTCTCAGAAGCCTATCACCTCTTGGCTGATAAGACTTTGAATGAGGAAATGAGAAGACTCTTGAAACAAAATGCTCAGAGTCTAGTGGAAGGTGAGTTATTTATCCGCCAACAATTTTTCAAGGAATTAGAAATCAGCGACCAGGAAATGGAGCAACATCCAATCGCTCCAACTTGTTATCATTATATCTCTCACATTTATCGGCAATTTGCAGAGCCAAACTTGGGTATTGCCTTTGCGAGCTTGCTGCCTTGTCCTTGGCTATATCATGATATAGGCAAATCACTTAATCTTAAACCATCACCAAATCCTCTCTACCAACAATGGATTGAAACTTATATTACGGATGAGTTGGAGCAACAGATTAGAGAGGAAGAGGCTCTGGTCAATCAACTCTATCGAGAAAGTGACGAGACAGACAAGAAAAAAATGCTAGATGCCTTCCACATCAGTGTTCATATGGAAGCTAAGTTTTGGGAAATGGCCTACCAACATCAGACATGGAAAAGCGATTTACAGTCTTTAGAAACAGGAGAAGAATAGAAATATGAGAAAGCACCAATTACAGGTTCACAAATTAACCATTTTATCCATGATGATTGCCCTTGATGTAGTCCTTACGCCTATCTTTCGGATTGAGGGAATGGCACCGATGTCCAGTGTAGTCAATATTCTAGCAGGAATCATGATGGGACCTGTTTATGCCTTGGCTATGGCTACAGTGACAGCCTTTATCCGTATGACGACTCAAGGAATTCCGCCTTTAGCTCTAACAGGAGCGACTTTTGGAGCCCTTCTAGCAGGTCTCTTTTATAAGTACGGTCGAAAATTTCACTATTCTGCTCTCGGAGAGATTTTGGGAACAGGTATTATTGGTTCTATTATTTCCTATCCTGTTATGGTACTCTTTACAGGATCAGCTGCTAAGCTTAGCTGGTTTATCTATACTCCTCGATTTTTCGGAGCAACCTTAATCGGTACAGCGATTTCCTTTATTGCCTTTCGATTTTTAATCAAGCAGGAATTCTTTAAAAAAGTGCAGGGATATTTTTTTAATGAAAGGATAAACTGATGAAGGAATTGACAAATCCTTTTCCTCTGGAAACAACTTCCCTCATTCACTGCATTACCAATGAGATTTCTTGTGAGATGCTGGCAAATGGGATTTTGGCTCTGGGATGTAAACCAGTTATGGCAGATGATTCCCGTGAGGTTCTTGATTTTACTAAGCAAAGCCAGGCCCTCTTCATCAATTTGGGGCATTTGTCTGCTGAGAAGGAAAAAGCAATCCGTATGGCAGCTTCTTATGCAGCTCAAGTTTCTCTCCCAATGGTAGTAGATGCGGTTGGCGTAACGGCTTCATCCATTCGTAAGAGCTTAGTTAAAGACCTTTTAGACTATAGACCTACGGTTCTTAAAGGAAATATGTCGGAAATCCGAAGTCTTGTTGGCTTAAAACACCACGGCGTTGGGGTCGATGCGAGTGCTAAAGACCAAGAAACTGAGGATTTACTTCAAGTCTTGAAAGACTGGTGTCAGATCTATCCAGGTATGTCATTCTTAGTCACAGGCCCTAAGGACCTCATCGTTTCGAAGAATCAGGTCGCTGTACTGGGAAATGGCTGTGCTGAATTAGACTGGATAACAGGGACAGGAGACTTGGTTGGAGCTTTAACAGCTGTTTTTCTCAGCCAAGGAAAGACTGGCTTTGAAGCTTCCTGCCTAGCGGTTTCTTATCTCAATATCTCTGCTGAGAAAATAGTTGTTCAAGGAATGGGATTGGAAGATTTTCGATACCAAGTTCTCAATCAGCTTTCGCTCCTCAAAAGAGATGAAAACTGGCTAGATGCCATTAAAGGAGATATTTATGAATAGAGAGGCACTTAGACTGTATCTGGTAACCAATCGCTATCAAGATTCCTTGGAAAGCTTTCTTGAAAAAGTTGAGAAAGCTTGCCGTTCAGGCGTTACCATAATCCAATTACGAGAAAAAAATCTCACAACCAATCAATATTATCAACTGGCAAAACAAGTCAAGGAAATAACAGATGCCTATCAGGTACCCTTGATAATCGATGATCGTTTGGATGTCTGTCTTGCGGTTGATGCTGCTGGTTTGCATATTGGCGACGATGAATTACCCGTTTCGGTTGCCCGACAAGTCTTGGGCCCTGACAAAATACTTGGTGTCACAGCTAAAACTGTAAAAAGAGCCCTCGAGGCAGAAGAAGGAGGGGCGAATTACTTGGGGACAGGAGCTATTTTTCCGACTACGACCAAGGAAAATGCGCCTATCACCCTGATTTCAACCTTGAAGACAATTTGCCAAAGGGTCGCCATTCCAGTAGTTGCTATCGGAGGTTTAACTTCGGAGAACATTGACCAACTTATGGGCACTGGCATAGCTGGTGTAGCTGTAGTGCGTGATTTGATGCAGACAGAAGATATAGAGACAAAAACGCAAGCCTTTTTGACAAAGTTGGATGACATTATTTTCTAATTAATACTCAATGAAAATCAAAGAGCAAACTAGGAAGCTAGTCGCAGGTTGCTCAAAGCACAGCTTTGAGGTTGCAGATAAAGCTGACGTCGTTTGAAGAGATTTTCGAAGAGTATAAAAACTCTCTAATTCCCTTAAAGTAGGAACTAGAGAGTTTTTTTAATCTTTAAAGCTTGTATGGTTAACTGGGCCAGAACCATGACCGAGTTGAGGGGCGTCTTGGATGGCTTTCGTGATAAAGGCCTTGGCTTTATCGACTGCTTGATAGAGGGTTTTCCCCTTGGCTAGTTCAGCAGTAATCACTGCAGCAAAGGTACATCCAGTACCATGTGTATGACAGGTTTGAATTCGTGGACTTTCCCAGACAAATTGGTCCTCCTTGGTAAAGAGGAAATCCTTGGCACCGCCTTCGAGATGGCCTCCTTTGATGACAACAGACTGAGGACCAAATTCTTTTAAAATCAGGCGACCGGCACGCTGCATGTCTTCAGGATCATGGATTGAAAAACCAACAATCTCTTCTGCCTCAGGAAGATTGGGTGTAATAATAGTTGCAAGGGGAAGTAGATTTGTTTTTAGGTAGTCTCTGGCACTGGTATCAATCAGGGTGTCTCCGCTTGTTGCGACCATAACAGGGTCAAGGACGTAGGGACAATCCAGCTTTTTAAGATAGGGCTGGATGATCTCCATGATCTCAGTAGTTGCCAACATCCCTGTTTTTACAGCCTGAGGTGGAATATCAGAAAAGACACTCTCCAATTGGGCTTTCAACATTTGAGGAGAAACGTGCTCGATTAATTGAACGCCTCTGGTATTTTGAGCGACAAGACTGGTCACAACGGCCATTCCATAGACATCTCTAGCTTGGAACGACTTTAAATCAGCCATAATGCCAGCACCACCACTAGGGTCAGTCCCTGCAATGGTCAAAGCAACGGGTAAATAAGTCATCTAAAACCTCCCAACCAACTGAAGTTTGTATTCTTAAGAACAAGCTAGTCCGTTTCAGGAAGGCAATAGAAGACTGCTAGTCCCCATTATCATTTCCACTTCCATCAGCTAGCATTACCTAGATTGAGTCAAAGGGTCTAACAGTTGTTAATCTCAGCTTTACGCACCCCTAGTGGTTGTTTTCTTTTTTCTTTAGTATAGCATATTTTTATAGTTTATATAGTAAGATTTGACTGAAAATCCTTTATCAAATGGTTAAAATTCAAATTTTCAAAGAAAAGATTAATTTCATAGTTGACAAATGTAGATTTTAGGAGTATACTAACAATTGTAATTGACAAATGTAGATTTTGGAGGTGTGATTATGCAGATTTCAGATGCAGAATGGCAGGTCATGAAGATTATTTGGATGCAAGGAGAGCAGACTAGTTCAGATTTGATTAGGGTTCTGGCGGAGCGGTTCGACTGGTCCAAGTCGACCATTCAAACTCTTTTGGCTCGTTTGGTTGAGAAAGAGTGCCTGACAAGGAAAAAAGAAGGCAAGTCCTTTGTCTATTCAGCCCTTTTAACTTTGGATCAAAGTCGAGACTTGCTTGTTCAAGATATCAAAGATAAAGTTTGTTCCCGTAGGATTAAGAACTTGTTGGCTGATTTGATTGCTGAATGTGATTTTACTCAGGCTGACTTGGAAGACTTGGAAGCTGTGATTTCTGAGAAGAAATCAAGCGCTGTAACAGAAGTAAAATGTAATTGTATGTAAAGGAGACGTCATGTTGAATATTATTGTAACCATTATTTGTATTGCCCTTATCGCGTTTATCTTGTTTTGGTTTTTCAAAAAGCCTGAAAAATCTGGACAAAAGGCCCAGCAAAAAAACGGCTACCAAGAGATTCGAGTGGAGGTCATGGGGGGCTATACGCCTGAGTTGATTATCCTCAAGAAATCAGTGCCAGCCCGCATTGTCTTTGACCGCAAAGATCCTTCACCATGTTTGGATCAGATCGTATTTCCAGACTTTGGTGTACATGCGGATCTGCCAATGGGGGAAGAGTATGTAGTGGAAATCACGCCTGAGCAGGCTGGAGAGTATGGTTTCTCTTGTGGCATGAATATGATGCACGGTAAGATGATTGTAGAATAGGAGAATGATATGACTGAAATTGTAAAAGCAAGTCTTGAAAATGGTGTTCAAAAAATCCGTATCACGGCAGACAAAGGCTACCATCCAGCCCACATTCAACTGCAAAAAGGAGTTCCTGCTGAGATCACCTTTCACCGTTTGACACCTTCAAACTGTTATAAGGAAATTCTGTTTGAAGAAGAAGGCCTCTTGGAACCAATCGGCGTGGATGAAGAGAAGACAATTCGTTTTACCCCTCAAGAATTAGGTCAACATGAATTTTCTTGTGGTATGAAGATGCAAAAGGGAAGTTATACAGTTGTTGAGAAGACTCGAAAATCTCTATCACTTTTACAGCGTTTTTGGATTACTAGTATCTTTACTGTGCCTCTTGTAATCCTCATGATTGGGATGTCGACAGGAGGAATTAGTCACCAAGTCATGCGTTGGGGCACCTTTTTAGCCACAACACCGATTATGCTAGTAGCAGGTGGTCCTTATATCCAAAGTGCTTGGGCTAGTTTTAAAAAGCACAATGCCAACATGGATACCTTGGTTGCTCTGGGAACCCTAGTGGCCTATTTCTATAGCTTAGTTGCCCTCTTCGCTGGCCTCCCCGTTTACTTTGAAAGTGCTGCCTTTATCTTCTTCTTCGTTCTTATGGGGGCCGTTTTTGAGGAGAAAATGCGGAAAAATACTTCCCAAGCTGTGGAGAAATTACTTGACTTGCAGGCTAAAACAGCAGAAGTATTGCGTGAGGATAACTATGTTCAAGTCCCTTTGGAGCAAGTCAAGGTAGGTGACCTGATTCGAGTGCGTCCCGGTGAAAAGATTGCGGTTGATGGTGTCGTAGTAGAAGGTATCTCTAGTATTGATGAGTCTATGGTGACAGGTGAGAGTCTGCCTGTGGACAAGACAGTTGGAGATACCGTCATTGGTTCAACCATCAATAATAGTGGAACACTTGTTTTTAGAGCAGAAAAAGTTGGTTCAGAGACTGTTTTGGCTCAGATTGTGGATTTTGTGAAGAAAGCTCAGACAAGTCGTGCGCCGATTCAGGACTTGACGGATAAAATTTCAGGGATTTTTGTTCCAGCAGTTGTCATTTTAGGGATTGTGACCTTTTGGGTTTGGTTCGTCTTGCTCAGGGATAGTGTAGTTGTGCTTGGAGCGAGCTTTGTGTCTTCGCTTCTCTATGGAGTAGCAGTTCTGATTATTGCCTGCCCTTGTGCATTGGGACTTGCAACACCGACAGCCCTTATGGTGGGGACAGGTCGCAGTGCCAAGATGGGAGTTCTCCTCAAAAATGGAACGGTTCTACAGGAAATCCAGAAAGTCCAAACTATTGTTTTTGATAAGACAGGAACTTTGACGGAAGGGAAACCTGTGGTCACAGATATCATCGGCGACGAAGTAGAAGTGCTTGGATTGGCAGCTTCCTTGGAAGAAGCTTCTCAACACCCATTGGCTGAGGCTATTGTTAAGCGAGCGACTGAAACTGGACTTGAGCTTCACACTGTGGAAAATTTCCAAGCCTTGCACGGAAAAGGTGTTTCAGGGCAAATCAATGGAAAACAAGTTTTGCTTGGAAATGCTAAAATGCTGGATGGCATGGATATTTCTAGCACTTATCAGGAAAAACTAGAACAACTGGGAAAAGAAGCTAAGACAGTTGTGTTCTTGGCTGTTGAGAATGAAATCAAAGGCTTGCTTGCTCTGCAAGATATTCCTAAGGAAAATGCTAAGCTTGCCATCAGTCAGTTGAAAAAACGAGGTCTTAAAACAGTCATGCTGACAGGAGATAATGCTGGTGTGGCGCGTGCCATTGCCGATCAGATCGGAATCGAAGAGGTCATTGCAGGTGTCTTGCCAGAGGAAAAAGCTCATGAAATCCATAAACTACAAGCGTCTGGCAAAGTAGCCTTTGTTGGGGATGGTATCAATGACGCTCCTGCCCTTAGTGTAGCAGATGTGGGGATTGCTATGGGAGCTGGAACAGATATTGCCATCGAGTCAGCAGATTTGGTGTTGACAACTAATAACCTCCTAGGAGTGGTTCGTGCTTTTGACATGAGTAAGAAAACCTTTAATCGAATTCTGCTCAATCTTTTCTGGGCCTTTATCTACAATGTCGCCGGAATTCCGATTGCAGCAGGAGTCTTTTCTGGTGTTGGACTGGCCCTCAATCCAGAACTGGCAGGTCTAGCTATGGCCTTTAGTTCTGTATCCGTTCTGACTAGTTCACTCTTACTAAACTTTAGTAAAATAGATTAAAAGCGGGCTTGCTCGCTTTTTATACTCTTCAAAAATCTCTTCCAACCACGTCAGCTTTGTCTGCAACCTCAAAGCTGTGCTTTGAGCAACCTGTGGCGAGCTTCCTAGTTTGCTCTGTGATTTTCATTGAGTATTATAAAACAGAAGTTAAAAACGTTTTCAAACTGTACTGTAATAGAGAATAAAAACTTCTGAGCAGATTCTTAGTAAAGTCAAAATAAATGTGATAAATTAGTATTGTAAAAATTTACTGAAACGTTTTCAAAAACTATATGAAACCTTTTTTAGTAGATTTAAAAATATTTGAAGGAGAGTTATCATTATGACTCAAGGGAAAATTACTGCATCTGCAGCAATGCTTAATGTATTGAAAACATGGGGCGTAGACACAATCTACGGTATCCCATCAGGAACACTCAGCTCATTGATGGATGCTTTGGCTGAAGACAAAGATATCCGCTTCTTGCAAGTTCGTCACGAAGAAACAGGTGCTCTTGCAGCGGTTATGCAAGCTAAATTCGGCGGCTCAATCGGGGTTGCAGTTGGTTCAGGTGGTCCAGGTGCGACTCACTTGATTAACGGTGTTTACGATGCAGCTATGGATAACACTCCATTCCTAGCAATCCTTGGATCACGTCCAGTTAACGAACTCAACATGGATGCTTTCCAAGAATTGAACCAAAACCCAATGTACAATGGTATCGCTGTATACAACAAACGTGTAGCTTACGCTGAGCAATTACCAAAAGTAATCGACGAAGCTTGCCGTGCTGCAGTTTCTAAAAAAGGTCCAGCTGTTGTTGAAATCCCAGTAAACTTCGGTTTCCAAGAAATCGACGAAAACTCATACTATGGATCAGGTTCATACGAGCGTTCATTCATCGCTCCTGCTTTGAACGAAGTTGAAATCGACAAAGCTGTTGAAATCTTGAACAATGCTGAACGTCCAGTTATCTATGCTGGTTACGGTGGTGTTAAAGCTGGTGAAGTGATTACTGAATTGTCACGTAAAATCAAAGCACCAATCATCACAACTGGTAAAAACTTTGAAGCTTTCGAATGGAACTATGAAGGTTTGACAGGTTCTGCTTACCGTGTTGGTTGGAAACCAGCCAACGAAGTGGTCTTTGAAGCAGACACAGTTCTTTTCCTTGGTTCAAACTTCCCATTTGCTGAAGTTTATGAAGCATTCAAGAACACTGAAAAATTCATCCAAGTTGATATTGACCCTTACAAACTTGGTAAACGTCACGCCCTTGACGCTTCAATCCTTGGTGACGCAGGTCAAGCAGCGAAAGCAATCCTTGACAAAGTGAATCCAGTTGAATCTACTCCATGGTGGCGTGCAAACGTTAAGAACAACCAAAACTGGCGTGATTACATGAACAAACTCGAAGGTAAAACTGAGGGTGAATTGCAATTGTATCAAGTTTACAATGCAATCAACAAACATGCTGATCAAGACGCTATCTACTCAATCGACGTAGGTGACACTACTCAAACATCTACTCGTCACCTTCACATGACACCTAAGAACATGTGGCGTACATCTCCACTCTTTGCGACAATGGGTATTGCCCTTCCTGGTGGTATCGCTGCTAAGAAAGACAATCCAGATCGCCAAGTATGGAACATCATGGGTGACGGTGCATTCAACATGTGCTACCCAGACGTTATCACAAATGTTCAATACGACCTTCCAGTTATCAACGTTGTCTTCTCAAATGGTAAATATGCCTTCATCAAGGACAAATACGAAGACACAAACAAACACTTGTTTGGTTGTGACTTCCCTAATGCTGACTATGCGAAAATCGCTGAAGCTCAAGGAGCTGTTGGATTTACAGTTGACCGTATCGAAGACATCGATGCAGTTGTTGCAGAAGCTGTTAAATTGAGCAAAGAAGGTAAAACTGTTGTTATCGATGCTCGCATCACTCCACACCGTCCACTTCCAGTAGAAGTACTTGAATTGGATCCAAAACTTCACTCAGAAGAAGCAATCAAAGCTTTCAAGGAAAAATACGAAGCAGAAGAACTCGTACCATTCCGCCTCTTCTTGGAAGAAGAAGGTTTGCAATCACGCGCAATTAAATAATTCCTCTCGTCGAAAATCAAATGTAAACTTTGTAGATTTTATTCTTTGATTTTCAAGAGTCGAACTTGAAAAGATCGGAGTAATCCGGTCTTTTTCTGGAGGATAGTAAATGAATTTAAATCAATTAGATATTATCGTTTCCGATGTTCCACAAGTCTGTGCTGACTTGGAGCGTATTTTGGATAAAAAGTCCGATTATGTTGATGATAGTTTTGCTCAGTTTACGATTGGCAGTCACTGTCTGATGTTGTCCCAAAATCATTTGATTCCTTTGGAAGATTTTCAGTCAGGAATCATTCTTCATATCGAGGTTGAGGATGTAGACCAGAACTACAAACGGTTGAACGAGCTTGGTATCCAGGTTTTAAACGGTCCAACTGTAACCGATTGGGGAACAGAGTCCTTATTAGTTAAAGGCCCTGCTGGTCTAGTGATTGATTTTTATCGTATGAAATAAGGCGTTTAGTTATTTGAAGATAACCTTAACTATTCTTAAAACAGAATGTGAGAATATGAACTATTGAAAGATCGGAGCAATCCGGTCTTTTTAATATAAAGCAATTGCATATAAAAAGTTGACAACGTTTTCCCTGAATCTTATAATAAAAATATAACAGCATAAAGTAAAACTGATATGGAAAGGAGAAATATTTTTTAAACAGCAGTAGTAAGTGAATTTTCTTATCTCATTGGAACTTGGGATTGAAATATCTCCATGAATAGATAGTAGGAGGAAAGAGATGAAAAAAAAGGATATTTATCTAATCTGTGTGACCATGATTATCTGTTCAATTATTATAGGTTTGATTGTAGGAAGTTTTATTTTGCATGGTCTTGAAGATATTGCAGCAATCATTAACCACGGCTTAATGACGATCAATCAGTCCATCCATTAATTGACAAGAGCTATTCATTTTTACATTTTATGGATTAAACAGATCGGAGAAATCCGGTCTTTTTCTTATCACAAGGCTGTGATAGTTTACATTTTTATAACAAAATTCCCAAATTCTTGCTTGTTTTTGTATTAAATTATAAAATAGAAAGTATAAAAGAATAAAAGAGGTTTTGAAAATATCTGAAAAACAAATGAAAATTTTGGGTTGGGTAGCGACCTTCATGTCCATTATGATGTATGTGTCGTATTTACCACAAATCATGAATAATCTAGCTGGTCAAAAAGGGAACTTCATCCAGCCCTTGGTTGCAGCTATCAACTGTAGTCTCTGGGTTTACTACGGTCTTTTCAAGAAGGAAAGAGATATTCCCCTTGCTGCTGCCAATGCACCAGGTATCGTTTTTGGCCTAGTGACAGCTATTACAGCTTTGATTTAAAAAGAAGACTGGTTTCAGTCTTTTTTTCGTACATTTGAGCAAGCTCAGGACATCATTACCCAGATAGTTCCAAACTTTTTGTCCCCTTTTTAGTATAATAGAACTAGCAAATCAAGTGAGGTAAAGTGATGACAGAAATACTACAATTTCCAGAGGGCTTCCTCTGGGGTGGTGCTACGGCAGCTAATCAATGTGAGGGTGCTTATAATCTCGATGGGCGTGGTTTAGCTAACGTTGATGTCGTCCCCATTGGTCCAGATCGTGAAGCCATTATCACAGGTCATAAAAAGATGTTTTCGTTTGAGGAGGGTTATTTTTATCCAGCCAAAGAAGCTATTGATATGTACCATCATTACAAGGAAGATATTGCTCTTTTTGCAGAGATGGGCTTTAAGACTTATCGACTTTCCATTGCTTGGACTAGGATTTTTCCTAAGGGCGACGAAACAGTGCCAAATGAAGCTGGTCTAGCCTTTTATGAGGATTTATTTAAGGAGTGCCACAAGTATGGGATCCAACCTCTGGTGACCATTACGCATTTCGATTGTCCTATGCACTTGATTGAAGAGTACGGTGGTTGGCGCAATCGTCGGATGTTAGACTTCTATGAAAAACTTTGTCGCACACTCTTTACCCGCTATAAGGGTTTGGTCAAATATTGGCTTACCTTTAACGAAATCAACATGATTCTCCATGCACCCTTTATGGGAGCTGGACTCTGTTTTGAAGAAGGTGAAAATCAAGAACAGGTTAAATACCAAGCGGCTCACCATGAGTTGGTGGCTTCAGCCATGGCGACTAAGATTGCCCACGAAATTGACCCAGAAAACAAGGTGGGATGTATGTTGGCAGCAGGGCAATACTATCCTAACACAGCCCATCCGAGAGACTACTGGGCAGCCATGGAGGAAGACCGCAAGAGTTACTTCTTCATTGATGTTCAAGCGCGTGGGGAATACCCAAATTATGCCAAGAAGCAATGGGAGCGTGAGGGGATTGAGATTCATATGACGGCAGAGGATCTGGACTTGTTGAAGAACAATACTGTTGACTTTGTTTCCTTCTCTTACTATGCAAGTCGAGTAGCCTCAGGGGATCCAGAAGTGAGAAATCTGACCGCTGGAAATGTCTTTGCCTCCCTCAAAAATCCCTATCTAGAATCCTCAGAATGGGGGTGGCAGATTGACCCGCTTGGCCTTCGTATCACTCTAAATGCCATCTGGGATCGTTACCAAAAGCCTATGTTTATCGTAGAAAATGGACTCGGTGCTGTGGATACACCGGATGAGAATGGTTATGTAGCAGATGACTATCGGATTGCTTACTTAGAAGCTCATATCAAGGCTATGCGAGATGCCATTTACCAAGATGGTGTTGACTTGCTTGGTTATACGACTTGGGGTTGTATCGATCTGGTTTCAGCTGGCACAGGGGAAATGAATAAACGTTATGGTTTTATCTATGTAGATCGAGATAATGCTGGTCATGGAAGCCTCAAACGTAGCAAGAAGAAATCCTTCTACTGGTACAAGGATGTCATTGCTAGCAATGGTGCAAGCATTGAGTAGAGCACATTTGTTCACTATTTTTATAAAATCTTCTCCCTACTTTATAATATGTGAAAAAGAGTTCAATTAGATGGAGCTTTTTGCTATAATGAGGGGAGAAAAATCAGACAGGAGATCGACATGTCAGAACCATTATTTTTACAATCAGTTATGCAAGAAAAAATCTGGGGTGGAACCAAGCTACGTGATGAGTTTGGCTACGATATCCCAAGTGAAAAAATCGGAGAATACTGGGCTATTTCAGCCCACCCAAATGGAGTTTCAAAGGTCGCTAATGGGCGCTACGAGGGAACAGACCTAGCTACCTTGTATGCAGAGCACCGTGAATTGTTTGGTAATCGTCCAGAGCCTGTGTTTCCACTATTGACCAAGATTCTCGATGCCAACGATTGGCTCAGTGTCCAAGTTCACCCAGACGATGCCTATGGACTAGAGCATGAAGGCGAGCTCGGGAAAACAGAGTGCTGGTACATCATCGCTGCGGATGAAGGTTCAGAGATTATCTATGGCCACAATGCCAAGTCAAAAGAAGAACTCCGTCAGCAAATCGAAGCTAAAGACTGGGATGGTCTATTAACAAAAGTCCCTGTTAAGGCTGGAGATTTCTTCTATGTACCAAGTGGAACCATGCACGCTATCGGGGCAGGTATCTTAATCCTTGAAACCCAGCAGTCTAGTGATACAACCTACCGTGTCTATGACTTTGACCGCAAGGACGACAATGGCAACTTGCGTGAGCTTCACCTTGAAAAATCCATCGATGTCTTGAACATTGGTGAACCAGCAAATAGCCGTCCTGTAACTATCAAGGCTGATGACCTACGTTCAACTCTCCTTGTATCCAATGATTTCTTCGCCGTTTACAAGTGGGAAATCACTGGAAAAGTTGATTTTGAAAAGACAGCTGACTACAGCTTGTTGAGTGTCTTAGCTGGCCAAGGGAAACTGATTGTAGATGGAAAAGATTATCCAATCCAAAAAGGCAGCCACTTTATCCTACCAAGTGATGTTGAAGCTTGGACCTTGGAAGGGCAAGATTTGGAATTGATTGTGAGCCATCCATAAAAAAGAAAGGGCCTGAGTTCACTACTCAAGTCCTTTTTGATTACATAAATTGGGCGATAAAGACTACAATGATGATAATTGGAATGATGAAACGAAGAAGGAAGAGCCAGACTTGGAAAAGTCCTTGTTTCCAGGCTCTTTCATCGAGATGGAGTTCCTCCATGGCAAGGGCCTTTTTGAAGATGTAGCCTGTAAAGAGAGAAAGGCAGAGGGCTCCAAATGGCATGAGGAGATTGGAAACCAAGAAATCCATGGCGTCAAAGAAGGTTTTACCAAAAATGTGAACATCAGCCATGACACCATAGGATAGGGCTGAAGGAATTCCAAAGACAAAGGTCAAAATTCCTAAAATGGTACTCCATTTAGCACGCTTACTGTTGTCCTGGTTGGTGATATTGCCCACATTGATCTCCAGCATCACGACAGAAGAAGTAACCGTCGCAAAGAGGAAGAGCAAGAGGAAAAGAATGTAGAAAATAGTTCCAAAAGGCATCTTGTCAAAGAGTTGAGGCAAGACGATAAAGAGCAGGCTTGGTCCCCCTTCCGACTGGATATTGAAAGCTGACATGGCTGGGAAAATGGCTAGTCCCGCCATGATGGAAACCGAGATGTTCATGGCTACGATGGAAATCCCTGACTGGACCAGATTGGTTTTCTTGTCCAAGTAGGAAGCATAGGTCAGCATGGCTGTAACCCCTAGTGAGAGGGCAAAGAAAGATTGTCCCAGAGCATAAAGGAGACCAGCGCTAGTTAGTTTTGAAAAGTCTGGTTTGAGGAAGTAGAGAACCCCTTCCATGGCGTTTGGCAAGCTGAGAGAGCGCCCGATGATGACGACAAAGATGATAAAGAGTAGCGGCATCATGACTTTTGAGGCTTTTTCAATCCCTTTTTGAACCCCACGTGATACAATAAAGATATTCAACAAGATAAAGGTAGCTTGTGCGCCAAGGGCAATGGCTGGATTTGAAATGATTGAAGTAAATAACTGAGCATAATCACCCGTTCCACCAAGTTGGAACAATTTCCCAAACTCAATACCCAGATAGACTAAAATCCATCCTCCGATGACACTGTAAAAGGAGAGAAGGATAAAGAGGGCAAAGGCACCAATCCAACCAATAAAGTTGTACTTGCTATTGTTACCAAGTTTTCCAAAGGTTTTGATAGCGGAAACGCCAGCACTACGGCCAAGGGCAAACTCAGCCAGCAGGAGCGGGAAGCCGACTAAAATAGTGGAAATGAGAAAGACCAGTAAAAAGCCTCCACCGCCATTAGCAGCAGTCATGTAGGGAAATTTCCAAACGGCTCCAAGTCCGATGGCTGAACCAGCAGATGCTAGGATAAAGCCTAGTTTCGAGCCCCATTGCGATTTTTCTGACATAGTTGAAACTCCAATCTCGTTTTAAAATAAGAAAAGGCTACTTGAGTTGTCAAATAGCCTCATCAGTACTCAAAATGAGCCTTTCTTTTGATTGATAGACTTGACTATCCTATCATGTTTTCTAAGGTCTGTCAAGAAAACCATTTTCAAGTTTTCATACCTTTCTCAAAAAGTTAAAAATTTTTCGTAAAAACGCTTGACTCTGACCTAAGGGGAGGGGTTATACTATCAATGTAATACTCTTCGAAAATCTCTTCAAACCACGTC
>NZ_KV802691.1:22548-75058 GCF_001810785.1 Streptococcus sp. HMSC073F11 | reverse complement strand
CCTAGTTTGCTCTTTGATTTTCATTGAGTATAAGGAGGAAATCATGTACCATATAAAAGAAGCTGCGCAGCTTTCAGGTGTCTCTGTCAAGACTCTGCACCACTACGATAAGATAGGACTCTTGGTTCCCTTAAAGTCGGAAAACGGCTATCGAACCTATAGTCAGGAGGATTTGGAACAACTTCAGGTCATTCTGTATTACAAATATCTAGGTTTTTCTTTAGAAAAAATAGCAGAGCTGTTAAAGGAAGAAAGGACAGATTTATTGCCCCATTTGACTAGGCAGTTGGATTATCTAACTCGAGAAAGGCAACATCTGGATACCCTGATTTCAACCTTACAAAAAACCATTCAAGAACAAAAAGGAGAAAGAGAAATGAGCATTCAAGAGAAATTTGCTGGATTTAACTACCAAGACCATCAAAAATACCACCAAGAGGCGGTAGAGAAATATGGACAAGAAGTCATGGACCAAGCGCTCGAGCGCCAAAAAGGTCACGAAGACGAAGCTACGGCTGCCTTCAATCAAGTCTTTCGAGCCTTGTCACAAAATCTTCAAGCTGGTTTACCTGCAAAAGCAACCGAAAACCAAGAGCAAGCAGCTAAGCTCTTGCAAGCTATTCGTACTTATGGATTTGACTGCTCTATTGAGGTCTTCGGCCATATCGGTAAAGGCTACGTCTACAACCCAGAGTTTAAGGAAAACATTGACAAATTTGGACCTGGTACAGCTCAATACACATCAGATGCCATTGCGGCTTACGTTCAGACACAGACAAAATAAAAATCAGCGGAGTTACCTCTGCTGATTTTTTCTGGTTTCAAGTACTATTTGGTTAATAGTTTTTCAACTACGTTTAACTTTCGCATGGTCAGAACCACGCCAAACAATTTTTCAAGATAGTTGGTATTGAGCTTTTTTTGTTTTGCAGTTCTAGGAAGATAGAGGTAGAGACAGTAATCGCCTACACAGATTTCTTCCTCGCCGTAGTCAGTTTTCAATTTTTCTAGTGGCAGACTTTGGATAAGTCCTTGATAAAGAATTACATGCACACGATCATGAAGATAGTCTTCTTTAAATGGATTCTCATGAACAATCTTTTCAAAATCGTTCTTATTCTTGATAACCATTTTTAAGTCGGCCCCAATTTTTTCCTTTATCAAAGTATGAACGCGTTCTCGTATTTCTTCTAAATCTGAGTCACTCTCAAGAATGATATTCCCACTTTGAATATAGGTTCGAACGTGTTGAAAACCAGCTTCTGTCAAAATATCTACCAAATAAGACATTTTCGGGATAGCATTTTTTCCATTAGGAGTAACGCCTCTTAGTAAAATAATATGTTCCAAAGTAGTTCCTTTCTTATTTTGTATTTTAGTCATTCAATTATTTATATATTTGATTTGAGCCTGCCACCCAACCGGTACAGAGGGCTGAAGTGATATTAAAGCCACCCGTGTGGGCATTGATATCCATGACTTCGCCAGCAAAGTGAAGGCCAGGTACTAGCTTACTTTCAAGGGTTTTAGGGTTGATTTCCTTAAGACTGACACCACCCTTGGTAACAAAGGATTTGGCGAGAGACATTTTACCAGTCACAGGGATTTTGAGGGTCTTAATAGACTGGAGAAGTTGTTCTTGTTCCTTTTCACTCAACTGTTTGACTTTGTCAGGATAGCCTTGCACAAAAAAATCTGCCAAGCGTTCTGGAAGCAAAGTTTTTAAGGCATTTTTCAAGGATTTTTCCCGATTTTCTTCTAGAAATGTAGTCAAGTCATTTTCAGAAAGATGAGGCAAGACATCCAGTGAAAGGATTTCACCACCCTTGACAAAACTAGACATACGTAGGGCAGCAGGGCCAGACAAACCAAAGTGGGTAAAGAGCAAATCGTGAGTGATGACATGCTTACCATAGCTTAGGGTCACATCGTCCAGCGAAATACCCTGCAAGACCTTGTGTGGAAAATCTGTCAACAAAGGACTCTCAGCGGCCTCAAGTTCGGTGATGGTGTGCTTAAAATGACGGGCGATCTCGTGACCAAACCCAGTTGAACCAGTCGAAGGATAGGATTTACCACCTGTTGTGACAATCAGTTTATCGCAAGTGAAGCTTTGGTCTATGGACTTAAGGACAAACTGATTTTCTACCTTTTTAACCGAAACAATTTCGGTTTGAGTAGCAACTTGGCCGCCTAGCTCAGTGATTTTCTTTTCCAAGGCCTCGATAATGGTCCGAGACTTGTCACTAGCAGGAAAGACGCGTCCGTGGTCTTCGACCTTAAGTTTAACACCATTTTCTGTAAAAAAATTAATGATATCATGGTTATCAAATTGGGAGAAGACACTGTAGAGAAAGCGCCCATTTCCAGGGATGCCAGCTAGTAGGTCATCTAGAGTTCCGTTGTTGGTTACATTGCAACGTCCCCCACCAGTACCAGCTAATTTTTTTCCAAGTTTCCGATTTTTTTCGATGAGGAGGGTTTTCTGTCCATAAAAGCTACTGGAAATCGTAGCCATCATACCAGCAGGACCTCCACCAATGACGATAGTATCAAAATGTTTCATAGCTCTATTGTACCACAAAAAAACAAGAGATGAAGTCACCTCTTGTCAAGAATGCAATTAATCAATTTCATACCCCATCAGCAAACCACCATCTTCTGCATAAAAACTGCAGAGACCAGATGTTGGGAGAATTTTAATATCCGCCTGTGGGAAGGTTTCACGTATTCGGTCTGAAAGCTGTTGGCAACATTTCTCGTTATTACGTTGGGCCATGACAATACGGCCACCAGCATATCCAGCTTTAATGATTTCATCATAGGCAGCTTGAACTGATTTCTTTGGTCCTCGTGCTTTTTGTAGCAATTCGAGAGTTCCAGTTTCACTAGCTTCTCCGACCATACGGATATTGAGAAGGCCAACGACCGTACCGATAAGCTTGCTCAAACGGCCGTTCTTCACCAAGTTATCGACTTTAGCTAGGACAAAAAGTAACTTGGTTTTTTCTTGATAGGCGGTGATAGCTTCAACCACTTCTTCAAAAGACAAGCCCTGGTCAATCAAGTTATTCAATTTTTCTACGAGCAAGTCAACTTCCCCACCAGCAGACAAACTATCAATTACATGAATTTTAGTATCAGGATGGTCTTCAAGATAAATATTCTTTGCTAGTTGAGCACTATTGTGACTGCCAGAAAGAGTACCAGTGATGGTTACTAGGAAAATGTTTTTGGCTCCTTCAAATGCTCGTAAATAATCATCTGGGCTTGGACAAGCTGATTTTGAAGCTTCTGCAGTTGCATACATGGTTTCCATCATTTGGTCAATGTCAAGATTGGCATCATCAACAAAGACCTGATCAGCTACTTGAATGGTTAAGGGGACACTTATAAAGGTCGTGTCAATAGCTGGTGTTGCCAGCTGACGATAATCACAACCAGAGTCAGCAATAATCTTCCAAGTCATAGAAATTCTCCATCTTTGTCAGTTATACATTGACAAAGGTTCTGTCTTTTTTTACAATTATATCATGAAAGCCCTTGAAACAAAAGCCTCATCCGTCTGTTGTGACAAGTAGAAAGAAAATGTTATGTCTGAACGTAGAATCTCTGAAAAGTCTCTTGAAAATCTCAGAAAATCAAACCAAGAATCCAATTTATTAACTAGAGAAGCCATCGAAACAGCCCTCTTGCAACTCTTGGAAAAAAAGGACTTGACCAAGATTAGTATTTCTGAATTGGTCAAACGTGCAGGCGTTTCGCGTGCGGCCTTTATCGCAATTATGATTCCAAAGAGGAGATTTTAGAAAGCGTCTTTAAACGAACTGTCCACAATATTATGGAACAGTTGCATCATTATGATTTAAAGACAGACCTTTATCTGGTCTGGGTTCACCTTTTCCGAGAGGCCAGAAAGGAAGCCAGAGTGATTCAATTGGCCTTGGATTACCATCTGGAAAAAATCTTTGTCCAAGCCATGCAGGAATTTTTAGAAAAATACCATGGGAAATCAAAAGGTGTCAGCTCTTATCTTCATTCCTTTTGGAGCTCGGCCATCGTTTCTGTCCTTCTAAAATGGATCAAGGATGGCATGAAGGTACCAGCTGAAAAGATTGCAGATTTAGGTTTACCATTTTTTAAAAAATAGAGAAAAAGGAGAAGAGATATGACTGAAAAAAGACTAGCATGGGATGAGTATTTTGCAGCCCAAGCCTTACTAATTGCCAATCGTTCCACTTGTAAACGTGCCAAAGTGGGCGCAATTTTGGTAAAGGATAATAAAGTTATTTCCACTGGTTATAATGGTTCGGTGTCAGGGACTGAGCATTGTATTGATCACGAATGTCTGGTCATCGAAGGTCACTGTGTTCGCACTCTTCACGCAGAGGTTAATGCCATTCTCCAAGGTGCAGAACGTGGGGTTCCCAAAGGCTTTACAGCCTATGTGACCCACTTTCCATGTCTAAACTGTACAAAACAATTGCTTCAGGTTGGTTGTAAGCGCGTGGTTTATATCAACCAGTACCGAATGGACGACTATGCCCAATACCTTTATCAAGAAAAGGGAACAGAATTAACCCATTTACCACTTGAGACAGTGCAGGCAGCTCTTAAAGAGGCGGATTTAATGTAAAAATTATCAAAAATAAATGGTTTAGAAAGATTTTTAAACCGTTTTTTGGTATAATAAGAAGAATAAATTGAAAGAAGGAATTCCAAAAATGGGAAAAATTGAAGTTATTAATCATCCACTGATTCAACACAAATTGTCAATCTTACGTCGTACAGATACTTCTACAAAAGCTTTCCGTGAGCTAGTAGATGAGATTGCAATGTTGATGGGATATGAAGTACTTCGTGATCTTCCACTAGAAGATGTGGAAATCGAAACACCAATCACAAAAACAGTTCAAAAACAATTGGCAGGTAAGAAATTGGCTATCGTTCCAATCTTGCGTGCAGGTATCGGGATGGTTGATGGACTTTTGAGCTTGGTTCCAGCTGCTAAAGTTGGCCACATCGGTATGTACCGTGATGAAGAAACGCTTCAACCAGTTGAGTACTTGGTGAAATTGCCTGAAGATATTGACCAACGTCAAATTTTTGTGGTAGACCCAATGTTGGCAACAGGTGGCTCAGCAATCTTGGCTGTTGATTCTCTTAAAAAACGTGGCGCATCAAATATCAAATTTGTCTGCCTTGTATCTGCTCCAGAAGGTGTTAAAGCCCTTCAAGAAGCTCATCCAGATGTAGAAATCTTTACAGCAGCCTTGGATGAACGCTTGAACGAACACGGTTATATCGTTCCAGGTCTTGGAGATGCTGGAGACCGCTTGTTCGGTACAAAATAAGATCGAAAAGAAGATTGACTTGGGAAAGAAGCTCCAGTCACGAAAGGAGGTTGAATTTTTGTTTCTGTCTAATGAAAGCAGAGCAAAAATTTGACCTTTTTTGACCAATATATTATAATAGTCTTATCTTCAGTCATTTGACCAACAAAATTAAAACTCAAAAGGAGAAATAAATGATTCCTGTAGTTATTGAACAAACAAGCCGTGGAGAACGTTCCTACGATATTTACTCACGTCTTCTCAAAGACCGCATCATTATGCTGACAGGCCCAGTTGAAGACAATATGGCTAACTCTGTTATTGCTCAATTGCTTTTCTTGGATGCCCAAGATAGTACAAAAGATATTTACCTTTATGTCAATACACCTGGTGGTTCCGTTTCAGCTGGTTTGGCAATCGTTGATACCATGAACTTTATCAAGGCAGATGTCCAAACCATTGTTATGGGAATGGCAGCATCTATGGGGACGGTCATTGCATCAAGTGGAGCAAAAGGCAAACGTTTCATGCTTCCAAATGCAGAGTATATGATCCACCAACCAATGGGTGGTACAGGTGGAGGTACTCAGCAAACCGATATGGCGATCGCTGCAGAACACTTGCTTAAAACTCGTAACATCTTGGAAAAAATATTGGCTGAAAATTCAGGTCAGTCAATCGAAAAAGTCCATGCAGATGCAGAACGTGATAATTGGATGAGTGCCCAAGAAACACTTGAATATGGCTTTATTGATGAAATCATGGCCAACAATTCATTGAACTAATAATCAAAGGAGGCAAACTCGACTGGGTTTGCTTTTTTTGGTATAATAGGGAGAGATTTCTTAGAAAGAGGATTTATCATGTTTGAAAAAGTCAATCGATCTGGCTTGATTATCTATCTTTACTATAATCGTGATGCAAAAAAACTGCAGGATTATGGAGATATTACCTATCATTCCAAGAAACATCGTTACTTACAACTCTATGTTCCAACTCAAGAAGTGGAGCAATTGATTGGGCGCTTGAGCAAGGAAAAGTTTATAAAAAAAGTCAGAGTTTGTCATATCCAAGAGCTGGAAACACCCTTTGTGGGCAATCTTTATCGAGAGGAAAACGTTATCATCGAAAAAGTTCAAGAAAAGTGTTGACAATTTTCTGATAATTCGGTATATTCTTAACATGCTATTTATTTAAGAAATAAGGAGACAAAAAAGATGAAGAAAAAATTTGCCCTATCGTTTGTGGCACTTGCAAGTGTAGCACTTCTTGCAGCCTGTGGAGAAGTGAAGTCTGGAGCGTCGAACGCTGCTGGTAACTCAGTAGATGAAAAGACAATCAAAATCGGATTTAACTTCGAAGAAACTGGTGCTGTAGCAGCCTACGGAACATCTGAACAAAAAGGTGCCCAACTTGCCGTTGATGAAATCAATGCAGCAGGTGGTATCGATGGAAAACAAATCGAAGTAGTTGATAAAGATAACAAGTCTGAAACAGCTGAGGCGGCTTCAGTAACAACTAACCTTGTAACTCAATCTAAAGTATCAGCAATCGTAGGACCTGCGACATCTGGTGCGACTGCAGCTGCGGTAGCGAACGCTACAAAAGCAGGTGTTCCATTGATTTCGCCAAGTGCGACTCAAGATGGATTGACTAAAGGTCAAGATTACCTCTTTATCGGAACTTTCCAAGATAGCTTCCAAGGAAAAATTATCTCAAACTATGTTTCTGATAAATTGCAAGCTAAGAAAGTTGTTCTTTACACTGATAATGCCAGCGACTATGCTAAAGGTATTGCTAAAGCCTTCCGTGAAGCTTACAAAGGTGAAATCGTTGCAGATGAAACTTTCGTAGCAGGTGACACAGACTTTCAAGCAGCCCTTACAAAAATGAAAGGGAAAGACTTTGATGCTATCATCGTCCCTGGTTACTACACTGAAGCTGGTAAAATTGTAAACCAAGCGCGTGGTATGGGAATTGATAAACCAATCGTTGGTGGTGATGGATTCAACGGTGAAGAGTTTGTACAACAAGCAACTGCTGAAAAAGCATCAAACATCTACTTTATCTCAGGCTTCTCAACTACTGTAGAAGTTTCAGCTAAAGCAAAAGCTTTCCTTGATGCTTACCGTGCTAAGTACAACGAAGAGCCTTCAACATTTGCAGCCTTGGCTTATGACTCAGTTCACCTTGTAGCAAACGCAGCAAAAGGTGCTAAAAACTCAGGTGAAATCAAGGATAACCTTGCTAAAACAAAAGATTTTGAAGGTGTAACTGGTCAAACAAGCTTCGATGCAGACCACAACACAGTCAAAACTGCTTACATGATGACCATGAACAATGGTAAGGTTGAAGCAGCAGAAGTTGTAAAACCATAATAGAAAAATGTTGAAATAGGGAATGAGCCTCTGACTCACTCCCTGTTTCGGTGTTTAAGAACCTATCAAAAAGTGAGGGGAAACCCTCAAAATTATAAATAGAAAGAGTGAATCTTATGCTCCAACAACTAGTAAATGGTTTGATTCTAGGTAGTGTTTATGCGCTGTTAGCCCTAGGATATACCATGGTTTACGGAATTATCAAGCTCATCAACTTCGCCCACGGTGATATTTATATGATGGGAGCCTTTATCGGTTATTTCTTGATTAATTCTTTCCAAATGAATTTCTTTGTAGCTCTTATTGTAGCTATGTTAGCGACAGCCATTCTTGGTGTCGTGATTGAGTTCCTTGCTTACCGACCTTTGCGTCACTCTACTCGTATTGCTGTTTTGATTACAGCTATTGGGGTTTCTTTCCTATTGGAGTATGGGATGGTCTATCTGGTTGGTGCCAATACCCGTGCCTTCCCTCAAGCGATTCAAACAGTTCGCTATGATTTGGGACCAATCAGCTTAACAAATGTGCAGTTAATGATCTTGGCCATTTCCTTGATTTTGATGATTTTGTTACAAGTCATTGTCCAAAAAACAAAGATGGGGAAAGCCATGCGTGCGGTATCCGTAGATAGCGATGCAGCGCAATTGATGGGGATCAATGTAAATCGTACTATCAGCTTTACCTTCGCTTTGGGTTCAGCTCTTGCGGGTGCGGCTGGTGTTCTGATTGCCCTCTATTATAACTCTCTTGAACCTTTGATGGGGGTTACTCCAGGTCTTAAGTCTTTCGTTGCCGCAGTACTTGGTGGTATCGGGATTATTCCTGGTGCGGCTCTTGGTGGCTTTGTGATTGGTCTATTGGAAACCTTTGCGACAGCCTTTGGAATGTCAGACTTCCGTGATGCCATTGTTTATGGAATCTTGTTGTTGATCTTGATTGTCCGCCCAGCTGGTATCCTTGGTAAAAATGTGAAAGAGAAGGTGTAAACGATGAAGGAAAATTTAAAAGTTAATATTCTATGGTTACTCCTTTTGTTAGCTGGCTATGGCTTGATTAGTGTATTGGTTTCAGTCGGAGTACTTAATCTATTCTATGTACAGATTTTACAACAAATTGGAATTAATATTATTCTGGCTGTTGGTCTCAACTTAATCGTTGGTTTTTCAGGCCAATTTTCACTTGGTCATGCTGGTTTCATGGCGATTGGTGCCTATGCAGCAGCTATTATTGGTTCTAAATCACCAACCTACGGTGCCTTCTTTGGAGCTATGCTTGTAGGGGCTTTGCTTTCAGGAGCAGTTGCCTTGCTTGTCGGAATTCCAACCTTGCGCTTGAAGGGGGACTATCTTGCGGTAGCGACTCTAGGTGTTTCTGAAATTATCCGTATCTTTATCATCAATGGCGGAAGCCTTACAAATGGTGCGGCAGGTATCTTGGGAATTCCTAACTTTACAACTTGGCAAATGGTTTACTTCTTTGTCGTGATTACAACTATTGCAACCTTGAACTTCTTGCGTAGTCCAATTGGTCGTTCAACCCTTTCTGTTCGTGAGGATGAAATCGCTGCTGAGTCAGTTGGGGTTAATACGACTAAAATTAAAATTATCGCTTTTGTCTTTGGTGCCATTACTGCAAGTATTGCAGGGTCACTTCAGGCAGGATTTATCGGTTCAGTTGTACCGAAAGATTACACTTTCATCAACTCAATCAATGTTTTGATTATTGTTGTATTTGGTGGACTTGGTTCCATTACAGGTGCAATCGTTTCAGCTATTGTCCTTGGAATTTTGAATATGCTTCTCCAAGATGTTGCTAGCGTGCGTATGATTATCTACGCTTTGGCTCTGGTATTGGTAATGATTTTCAGACCAGGTGGACTCCTTGGAACATGGGAATTGAGCCTATCACGTTTCTTTAAAAAATCTAAGAAGGAGGAACAAAACTAATGGCATTACTTGAAGTAAAACAGTTAACCAAACATTTTGGCGGTCCAACAGCTGTTAGAGATGTGACTCTTGAATTGAACGAAGGGGAATTGGTTGGACTAATCGGTCCAAACGGAGCTGGGAAAACCACCCTTTTCAACCTCTTGACGGGTGTCTATGAACCAAGTGAGGGAACAGTAACACTAGATGGTCACCTTTTGAATGGGAAGGCACCTTATAAGATTGCTTCTTTGGGACTTGGACGTACTTTCCAAAATATTCGTCTCTTTAAAGATTTAACAGTTTTGGATAATGTTTTGATTGCCTTTGGCAACCATCACAAACAGCATGTTTTTGCTAGTTTCTTACGCTTACCAGCTTTTTACAAGAGTGAAAAAGAATTAAAGGCTAAGGCTTTGGAATTGCTGAAAATCTTTGATTTAGATGGTGATGCAGAAACTCTGGCTAAAAATCTTGCCTACGGACAACAACGTCGTTTGGAAATTGTTCGTGCCCTCGCTACGGAACCTAAAATTCTCTTTTTGGATGAACCAGCCGCAGGTATGAACCCGCAGGAAACAGCAGAATTGACTGAGTTAATTCGTCGCATCAAAGATGAATTTAAGATTACAATCATGTTGATTGAACACGATATGAATTTGGTCATGGAAGTAACAGAACGTATCTACGTACTTGAATACGGTCGTTTGATTGCCCAAGGAACTCCTGACGAAATTAAGACCAATAAACGCGTTATCGAAGCTTATCTAGGAGGTGAAGCCTAATGTCTATGTTAAAAGTTGATAATCTTTCTGTGCATTACGGCATGATCCAAGCAGTCTGTGATGTAAGCTTTGAAGTTAATGAAGGAGAAGTTGTTTCCCTTATCGGTGCCAATGGTGCAGGTAAGACAACCATTCTCCGTACCTTGTCAGGTTTGGTTCGACCAAGTTCTGGAAAAATTGAATTTTTAGGTCAAGAAATCCAAAAAATGCCAGCTCAAAAAATCGTGGCAGGTGGTCTTTCACAAGTACCAGAAGGACGCCACGTTTTCCCTGGCTTGACTGTTATGGAAAATCTTGAAATGGGAGCTTTCTTAAAGAAAAATCGTGAAGAAAATCAAGCTAATTTGAAGAAGGTTTTCTCACGCTTTCCTCGTCTTGAAGAACGGAAGAACCAAGATGCAGCTACTCTTTCAGGGGGAGAACAGCAAATGCTTGCCATGGGACGTGCTCTTATGTCAACACCAAAACTTCTTCTTTTAGATGAACCATCAATGGGACTTGCCCCAATCTTTATCCAAGAGATTTTTGATATCATTCAAGACATCCAGAAACAAGGAACAACCGTCCTCTTGATTGAACAAAATGCCAATAAAGCACTCGCAATCTCTGACCGAGGCTATGTACTGGAAACAGGAAAAATCGTCCTATCAGGAACAGGAAAAGAACTCGCTTCATCAGAAGAAGTCAGAAAAGCATATCTAGGTGGCTAAAAAGGTCCGGGGGACCTTTTTAGTCGGCGGATGAAGATTGCGAAGCAATTATCAAATCCACTGGATTGTTTTAGTCGGTGGATGAGGATTACGAAGTAATCATCATTATAGTCCAGGGGACCTTTTTAGTTGACAGATATAGATTGTAAAGCAATCTTTATCTACATTAAAAGGTTAATTTCTAATAATTGAAAAAAATGGAATGAAACGTTTCTTACATTCATTCAGAGGGCTCGATTTCAGAGCTCTTTTTGCTAGCTTATTCATACTTTTCTGAATTTTGAAAAAGAAATGTAAGCGTTTGATAGATTTACAAAAAGATTGTATAATAGGGATAAGAATAGAAAAGGAGAAGTCTCATGGCAGTTAAAGATTTTATGACCCGCAAGGTAGTTTATATTAGTCCAGATACAACAGTATCTCATGCAGCAGATTTGATGAGAGAGCAAGGGTTGCACCGCTTGCCTGTTATCGAAAATGATCAATTGGTTGGTTTGGTAACTGAGGGAACCATTGCCCAAGCTAGTCCATCCAAAGCAACAAGTCTTTCTATCTATGAGATGAATTATCTTCTAAATAAGACAAAAGTAAAAGATGTGATGATTCGTGATGTTGTCACTGTTTCAGGCTATGCGAGTCTAGAGGATGCAACTTATCTGATGTTGAAAAACAAGATTGGTATTCTTCCTGTCGTAGATAACCATCAAGTCTATGGGGTTATTACGGACCGTGACGTTTTCCAAGCCTTTCTTGAAATCGCAGGTTATGGCGAAGAAGGGATTCGTGTACGCTTTGTTACGGAAAATGAAGTTGGTGTACTCGGAAAGATTGTTTCTTTGATTGTAGAAGAAAATTTGAATATCTCGCATACAGTCAATATTCCGCGTAAGGATGGTAAGGTGATTATCGAAGTTCAAATCGATGGATCAATTGATTTACCAGCCTTGAAAGAAAAATTTGAATCAGAGAATATTCAAGTAGAAGAGATTACTCGTACCTCAGCAAAAGTCTTGTAAGAAGGGAAGCCGAAAGGCTTCTTTTTACGTGTAATAAGGAATTAGAGCAAAAGATGGAAAGAAATGATAAAATATGCTATAATGAAATAATGTAAAAAGGAGTATTTATGGACATTTCAGTAATTCGTCAGAAAATTGACGCAAATCGTGAAAAATTAGCTTCTTTCAGGGGGTCTCTTTGACCTCGAAGGTTTAGAGGAAGAGATTGCCATCTTGGAAAACAAGATGACAGAACCTGATTTTTGGAACGATAATATTGCGGCCCAAAAAACGTCGCAAGAATTAAATGAATTAAAAAACACCTATAACACCTTCCACAAAATGGAAGAGTTGCAGGATGAAGTCGAAATTTTATTAGACTTTTTAGCTGAAGATGAGTCGGTTCATGAAGAATTGGTAACGCAGTTATCCGAACTTGATAAGATGATGACCAGTTACGAGATGACCTTGCTCTTGTCAGAACCTTATGACCATAATAATGCGATTTTAGAAATCCATCCAGGATCCGGTGGTACTGAGGCTCAGGACTGGGGTGATATGTTGCTTCGTATGTACACTCGCTATGGAAATGCTAAAGGCTTTAAAGTGGAAGTATTGGATTACCAAGCAGGAGATGAAGCTGGTATCAAGTCAGTAACCTTATCTTTTGAAGGACCTAATGCCTATGGTCTTCTCAAGTCAGAAATGGGTGTACACCGTTTGGTACGAATTTCACCATTTGACTCTGCTAAACGTCGCCACACCTCTTTCACATCTGTAGAAGTGATGCCAGAATTGGATGATACTATTGAAGTAGAAATCCGTGAAGATGATATCAAGATGGATACTTTCCGTTCAGGTGGTGCTGGTGGACAAAACGTCAACAAGGTTTCCACAGGTGTGCGTTTGACACACATTCCTACGGGAACTGTCGTTCAGTCAACAGTCGATCGTACCCAGTATGGAAATAGAGATCGTGCCATGAAGATGTTGCAGGCTAAGCTCTATCAAATGGAGCAAGAAAAGAAAGCTGCGGAAGTCGATTCCCTCAAGGGTGAGAAGAAGGAAATCACATGGGGAAGTCAAATTCGTTCATATGTCTTCACACCTTATACTATGGTAAAAGACCATCGAACTAGTTTTGAAGTTACGCAGGTAGATAAGGTTATGGATGGAGACCTAGATGGTTTTATCGATGCTTATCTCAAGTGGCGAATCAGCTAAGATAGAAAGGAACTCACATGTCAATCATTGAAATGAGAGATGTCGTCAAAAAATACGACAACGGAACGACTGCCCTACGTGGTGTTTCGGTCAGCATTCAACCAGGAGAATTTGCCTATATCGTAGGTCCGTCAGGAGCTGGGAAATCAACCTTTATTCGTTCTTTGTATCGCGAAGTAAAAATCGAAAAAGGAAGTTTATCTGTTGCTGGTTTTAATCTAGTTAAAATAAAAAAGAAAGATGTCCCTCTCCTACGTCGTAGTGTTGGGGTTGTCTTCCAAGATTATAAACTGTTACCAAAGAAAACCGTTTATGAAAATATTGCCTATGCAATGGAGGTAATTGGAGAAAGTCGCCGTAATATCAAAAAACGTGTTATGGAAGTCTTAGACTTGGTTGGATTGAAGCATAAGGTTCGTTCTTTCCCAAATGAACTTTCAGGGGGAGAACAGCAACGGATTGCAATTGCACGCGCCATTGTAAACAATCCAAAAGTATTGATTGCGGACGAACCAACAGGAAACTTGGACCCAGATAATTCATGGGAAATTATGAACTTGCTGGAACGCATCAATCTCCAAGGTACAACTGTCTTGATGGCTACCCACAACAGTCAGATTGTAAATACCTTGCGCCACCGTGTCATTGCCATTGAAAATGGCCGTGTCGTTCGTGACGAAGCTAAAGGAGAATATGGATACGATGATTAGTAGATTTTTTCGTCATTTATTTGAATCGTTAAAAAGTTTGAAACGAAATGGCTGGATGACAGTAGCTGCTGTTAGTTCAGTTATGATTACTTTGACCTTGGTTGCAATATTTGCATCTGTTATCTTTAATACGGCTAAACTAGCTACAGATATCGAAAATAATGTCCGAGTAATGGTATACATTCGTAAGGACGTAGCTGATAATAGTGAGACGATTGAAAAAGAAGGTCAAACTGTTACAAATAACGACTACCATAAGGTATATGATGCTTTGAAAGGTATGTCAACCGTTAAAAGTGTTACGTTTTCAAGTAAAGAAGAACAATATGAAAAATTAACCGAGACAATGGGGGACAACTGGAAAATCTTTGAAGGCGATGCCAATCCTCTCTATGATGCATATATCGTTGATACAAATACACCAAGTGATGTAAAGACAGTAGCAGAAGAGGCTAAAAAAATCGAAGGTGTATCAGAAGTTCAAGATGGTGGTGCTAATACAGAACGCTTGTTTAAGTTAGCCTCATTTATTCGTGTCTGGGGACTAGTTATCGCTGGATTATTGATTTTCATTGCGGTGTTCTTGATTTCTAATACTATACGTATCACCATCATTTCACGAAGCCGTGAAATTCAAATCATGCGTTTAGTAGGTGCTAAGAACGGCTATATCCGCGGACCTTTCTTGCTTGAAGGTGCCTTCATAGGTTTGCTTGGAGCAACACTTCCATCAGTTTTGGTATTTATTGTGTATAAAATGGTTTACCAATCGGTTAATAAGTCATTGGTTGGTCAGAACCTTTCAATGATATCACCAGAAGTATTCAGTCCACTGATGATTGCCTTATTATTTGTGATTGGAATTTTTATCGGTTCAATCGGATCAGGAATTTCAATGCGCCGATTCCTGAAAATCTAAAATAAAATAGAAGTATATTTGAGGAGATTTTAATATCTCCTTTTTTACTACAAAAATTTTAGAAAAAAGTCTACTTTTTTTTATAAAAGCCTTTACAAAAAAAATTAAAGTGGTATAATTGAATTATAGAAAGTGCAAACGTTTTCGTAAAACGTTTGCCTAAATAAAAATAAAGGAGATTTGAATGATGAAAGATACATTCAAAAATGTCTTGTCTTTCGAGTTTTGGCAAAAATTCGGTAAGGCTTTGATGGTGGTTATCGCGGTTATGCCGGCTGCTGGTTTGATGATTTCAATCGGTAAGTCTATCGTGATGATTAACCCAACCTTTGCACCACTTGTTATTACTGGTGGTGTACTAGAACAAATCGGTTGGGGGGTTATCGTTAACCTTCATATCTTGTTCGCCCTAGCCATTGGAGGTAGCTGGGCTAAAGAACGTGCTGGTGGTGCTTTCGCCGCTGGTCTTGCCTTCATCTTGATTAACCGTATCACTGGTACAATCTTTGGCGTATCAGGCGATATGTTGAAAAATCCAGATGCTATGGTAACAACTCTCTTTGGTGGATCAATCAAAGTTGCTGATTACTTCATTAGTGTTATGGAAGCCCCAGCACTTAACATGGGTGTGTTCGTAGGGATTATCTCAGGTTTTATTGGAGCAACTGCTTACAACAAATACTACAACTTCCGTAAGCTTCCTGATGCACTTTCATTCTTTAACGGAAAACGTTTTGTACCGTTTGTAGTTATTCTTCGTTCAATAATTGCTGCAATTGTACTTGCTGCTTTCTGGCCAGTAGTTCAAACAGGTATCAATAGCTTTGGTATCTGGATTGCTAACTCACAAGAAACTGCTCCAATCCTTGCACCATTCTTGTATGGTACATTGGAACGTTTGCTCTTACCATTTGGTCTTCACCACATGTTGACTATCCCAATGAACTACACAGCTCTTGGTGGTACTTATGAGGTCTTAACTGGTGCAGCAAAAGGTAGCCAAGTATTTGGTCAAGACCCACTATGGCTTGCATGGGTAACAGACCTTGTTAACCTTAAAGGTACAGATGCAAGTCACTACCAACAATTGTTAGATACTGTTCACCCAGCTCGTTTCAAAGTTGGACAAATGATCGGTTCATTCGGTATCTTGATGGGTGTGATCGTTGCTATCTACCGTAATGTCGATGCTGATAAGAAACATCAATATAAAGGTATGATGATTGCGACAGCTCTTGCAACATTCTTGACAGGGGTTACTGAACCAATCGAATACATGTTCATGTTTGTAGCAACACCTATGTATCTTGTTTACTCACTTGTTCAAGGTGCTGCCTTCGCTATGGCTGACGTAGTAAACCTACGTGTCCACTCATTCGGTTCAATTGAATTCTTGACTCGTACACCACTAGCAATTAATGCTGGTATTGGTATGGATATCGTTAACTTTATCTGGGTAACTGTTCTCTTTGCCGTAATCATGTACTTTATCGCAAACTTCATGATTCAAAAATTCAACTACGCAACTCCAGGACGTAACGGAAATTACGAAACTGCTGAAGGTTCAGAAGAAGCTAGTAGCGAAGTGAAAGTTGCAGCAGGCTCTCAAGCTGTAAACATTATTAACCTTCTTGGTGGACGTGCAAACATCGTTGATGTTGATGCATGTATGACTCGTCTTCGTGTAACTGTAAAAGATGCTGACAAAGTCGGTGATGCAGAACAATGGAAAGCAGAAGGAGCTATGGGTCTTGTCATGAAAGGACAAGGAGTTCAAGCTATCTACGGTCCAAAAGCAGACGTATTGAAATCTGATATCCAAGATATTCTTGATTCAGGTGAAATCATTCCTGAAACTCTTCCAAGTCAAATGACAGAAGCACAACAAAACACTGTACACTACAAAGGTGTAACAGAGGAAGTTTACTCAGTAGCAGACGGTCAAGTTGTTGCTTTGGAACAAGTGAAAGATCCAGTATTTGCTCAAAAAATGATGGGCGACGGATTTGCTGTAGAACCTGCAAATGGAAACATTGTATCTCCAGTTTCAGGTACTGTATCAAGCATCTTCCCTACAAAACATGCTCTGGGTCTTGTAACTGAAGCAGGTCTTGAAGTACTTGTTCACATTGGTTTGGACACAGTAAGTCTTGAAGGAAAACCATTTACTGTTCATGTAGCTGAAGGACAAAAAGTTGCAGCAGGTGACCTTCTTGTCACAGCTGACTTGGATGCTATCCGTGCAGCAGGTCGTGAAACTACTACAGTAGTTGTCTTCACAAATGGTGATGCAATTAAATCAGTTAAATTAGAAAAAACAGGTTCTCTTGCAGCTAAAACAGCAGTTGCTAAAGTAGAATTGTAATATACTTGAGGTTGGAAGCTGTATTCCAACCTCTTATTTTGGGAGAAAAGAATGAAATTTTTAACACTCAATACTCATAGCTGGATGGAAAAAGAAGCTGAGGAAAAATTCCAGCTCTTGCTTGAAGATATTCTTGATAAAGACTATGATTTGATATGTTTCCAAGAAATCAATCAGGAGATTACTTCGCTAGAGGTGGAGGTTAATGACCTTTATCAAGCTTTGCCAGCTGCTGAACCTATTCACCAAGACCATTATGTTAGACTTTTGGTTGAAAAGTTGTCTGAGCAAGGAAAAGATTACTACTGGACTTGGGCCTATAACCATATCGGTTATGACCGCTACCATGAAGGTGTAGCTATCTTGTCTAAAACACCTATTGAAGCCAGAGAAATTTTAGTTTCAGATGTGGATGATCCAACAGACTATCATACACGCCGTGTTGCCTTGGCTGAAACTGTAGTTGATGGTAAGGAACTTGCAGTTGCCAGTGTCCACCTTTCTTGGTGGGATAAAGGTTTCCAAGAAGAATGGGCACGATTTGAAGCTGTCTTGAAAGAACTAAACAAGCCACTTTTGCTGGCTGGAGATTTCAACAACCCAGCTGGTCAGGAAGGTTACCAAGCTATTTTAGCTAGTCCATTAGGCTTACAAGACGCATTTGAAGTTGCTCAAGATAAAAGTGGTAGCTATACTGTTCCACCAGAAATTGATGGATGGAAGGGGAACACTGAACCCCTTCGAATCGACTATGTTTTTACTACCAAGGAGTTAGCGGTGGAAAATTTACATGTCGTATTTGATGGTAACAAGAGTCCACAAGTGAGTGATCACTATGGCTTGAATGCTATTTTAAACTGGAAATAATGACTGAAAAGAGGTTGGGATTCACAAATTCCAGCCTTTTTTACTAGAGAAGCTACTAGAAATAGCCTAAATAAGTGAGACTACTGAAATGGAATAAAATATGGTATAATTGATAGGATAGATAGAATCGAGGATATTATGTCATTTACGAAATTTCAATTTAAAAAATATATTAGTGAAGCCTTGGAGGAGTTGAAATTTACAACTCCAACAGAGGTGCAAGACAAGTTGATTCCTATTGTTTTGACAGGTCGTGACCTAGTCGGTGAATCAAAAACAGGTTCGGGTAAGACTCACACTTTCCTATTGCCGATTTTCCAGCAATTAGATGAAGCCGACGATAGTGTTCAAGCAGTCATTACTGCACCGAGCCGTGAATTAGCTACTCAAATTTACCAAGCAGCCCGTCAGATTGCAGCCCACTCAGATGTCGAAGTTCGTGTGGTTAATTATGTGGGTGGTACGGATAAGGCTCGCCAGATTGACAAATTGGCAAGTAACCAGCCTCATATTGTTATCGGAACGCCTGGCCGTATTTATGACTTAGTTAAGTCTGGTGACCTAGCTATTCACAAGGCTAAGACCTTTGTGGTCGATGAGGCAGATATGACCTTGGATATGGGATTCTTGGAAACTGTTGATAAGATTGCTGGAAGCCTTCCAAAAGACTTGCAATTCATGGTCTTCTCAGCGACTATCCCACAAAAACTGCAACCATTCTTGAAAAAATACTTGTCAAATCCTGTTATGGAGAAAATCAAGACCAAAACGGTCATTTCTGATACCATTGATAATTGGTTGATTTCTACAAAGGGACGTGACAAGAATGCTCAAATTTACCAGTTAACTCAGTTGATGCAACCGTATTTGGCAATGATTTTTGTTAACACTAAAATGCGTGCTGATGAATTGCATTCATATCTGACTGCTCAAGGCTTGAAGGTAGCGAAGATTCATGGAGATATTGCCCCTCGTGAACGCAAGCGTATCATGAACCAGGTGAAAAATCTGGATTTTGAGTACATTGTCGCAACAGACTTGGCAGCGCGTGGGATTGACATTGAAGGTGTCAGCCATGTCATCAATGATGCCATTCCGCAAGATTTATCTTTCTTTGTTCACCGTGTTGGTCGTACTGGAAGAAATGGCCTACCAGGTACAGCTATTACCCTTTACCAACCCAGTGATGACTCGGATATCCGTGAGTTGGAGAAATTGGGAATCAAGTTTACTCCTAAAATGGTCAAAGACGGGGAATTTCAAGATACTTATGACCGTGATCGTCGTGCCAACCGTGAGAAAAAACAAGATAAACTTGATATCGAAATGATTGGTTTGGTTAAAAAGAAAAAGAAAAAAGTCAAACCAGGTTATAAGAAGAAAATTCAATGGGCGGTTGATGAAAAACGCCGCAAGACCAAGCGCGCTGAAAATCGCGCACGTGGTCGTGCAGAGCGTAAAGCAAAACGCCAAACATTTTAATAGAAAAAGTTGGAGTACTGAGCTCCAACTTTTTCTATTATGTGACTGAAAGTCACATAATAAACTAGCTCATATCAATAAAATAGTAGAGGTTCCAATCAATCTCAATAACTCAGCAAAAATAAGACTGACAAAATATGACTGCTTTAAGATGGCACTAAAATTTGCTATCAAACTGGAGCATGTGGAGGAAGAAATCAAAATTCTATGATGTAACGGAATATAAAGTTATAAGACTTGGAACTTTATTTCATAGACTTAATCACTCTTATCCTTCTTAAATTCATAGAGCTCTTCCAAGTAAAAATGAATTTTATCTTTAATATATTTTAATGATTTATTATTAGTTATGTCTATAACACCAAACACACTATAGTGGTTTCGATAAAGCTCATCATAATCAATTTGACTGCCTATGATGATAACTTCTGATTTTTTTGAACTAAATTGGATAGATTTTAAATAGAGTTTCATTTTTTTAGATGTTAGGGACCTTGATTTTATGATAAAATAAGTAGAAGATTTATATTTGTGGTTAATCTTATGCCCTTGTAGAATTTTTGTATTTTTGAATGTTTTATTAAAGAAATAATATTTTAAATACAGAGATAAAATATATCCAAATAAAGAATAGTGTAAAATTTGAATTGCCTTCATAGCTTTCCTTTCATTAGATATTAGTTTATCAAATAAAGAAAGATTAATATTATTGAGATACTAAAAAGTATCTATTTTATCATGAAATGTCTAAATTAAAAAAATTTTTACCATTTGAGATAGTATAGAAACCATTTGAGATTTTTATAATTTAATTTCCATCATTCTGATAAGATTAAACTGATAGAAGGAGGCTAAATATGAAAGACTACATTTTATATCAAGATAGAGCTATAGTAAAGGTATCACTCTCTAAAATTTATTATGTTACAACTCACCCTACAAAAGCTCATGCTGTTCTTTTTGTAACAGCCGAAGGGAATTTTGAAGCTTCAACCTCACTAGCTAAAATCGAAGAGGAAAGTTCAGAAGAACTTATTAGATGCCATAGAAAGTTTCTTGTGAATAAAGATAAAATAGCAGGATTTAATCATGAGACAAGAACGATTATGTTTTTGGATGATAGAGTATCAGACATTGCTTGTTCTAGAAGACACTTTACAATATTAAAAAATCAGTGGAAAAATATATAGGAGTGAAGTAGTGAATATTTTTATACTAGAAGATAATTTTTTACAACAGACTAGAATTGAAAATGTTGTCAAAAAAATTTTGGTGGATAATAAGATTGAGTATAGGCATTTTGAGGTTTATGGAAAACCTCAACAGCTTTTAGAGGACATTTCAGAGAGAGGAAATCATCAATTATTTTTACTTGATATTGAAATAAAAGATGCTGACAAAAGAGGATTAGACGTTGCTAGAGAAATTAGAAAACTTGATTCTCAAGCAGTGATTGCTTTTGTAACATCACATTCTGAGTTTATGCCTGTATCTTTTGAATATTTAGTATCAGCTATTGATTTCATTGATAAAGAATTACCTGAACCATTATTTATCAAACGAATTGAAAATGTTATTTTAAGTGTTAGCGATAATCAAGGAATAACAGTATCTGAGGACTCTTTTATATTTACAGGATCTAAAGCTCAAATTCAAGTCCCTTTTAAAGATTTATTGTATATTGAGACATCGTCAATAGCCCATAAATTGACACTCTATTCAAAACGAGACATAGTTGAATTTTATGGACAATTATCCGAAATCATAGAACAGGAACCACGCTTATTTCAATGTCATAGATCGTTTATCGTAAATCCTTATAATATTTCTTCAATTGATAAAGAAAATCGGGTAGTTCATTTTCAAAACGGGTCCTCTTGTATTGTCTCTAGGTTAAAGATACGTTCACTCATGAAAGCTGTCGAAAGACTTCATGACTAAGGAGATTTAGATGATATTTTTTCTAGATATTATAGGTACTTTTCTAATGTTATGTATCCATGCTAGAGTTTTAGGTGAGAGATTAAATCTGAAAAAAATCGGAATATCCATTATTCTGTTCTATCTTTCAATATTACTATTTGTTTTTGTATTTGGATCAACAGAATTTTATTTTTACGGGTCATTATTGAGTTATCCCACTTTTTTTATACTATATACTTTGTCCATTGGTGAATTAAGAAGTAAGGTTTCTTTACTACTTTTTTACTCACTATTTCCACTTGGATTTTGGGATGTCATCAAAAACTTTTTAGGTTACTTTGTAATTTATAAGATTCCCATATTGCAAACTATATATGAAACAAATCTAGGAATAATGATTTTCTCTTTACTAGCTAAAATTATTGTGTTATTCCTTATTAGTATCTTTCAATATAATTTTAGTCATTTAAAAATAAAGAACTTAGATAGAAAGACAAAATTTATCTTAATTACTGCGGATATTTTAATGATTGCTTATTTTATCTTACCGCCTTATATAAACTACATTGATAAAGTAAGTTGGGATGGAATGTTGGATTATAAAGAATTATTGACAGCAGTTTACTTTTTATTGTTTATTTGTTTTGTTAATCTATTGGATAGAAAGTTACTTCAAGAATTACAGGAGAAAGTCGTTCTACAAAAAGAAATTCAATTGCAAAATCTTAGTAATTATAGTCAACAAGTTGAGGGGCTGTATCAAGAAATTAGAAGCTTTAGACATGATTATGCTAATATTTTATCGAGCTTAAAAATAGGTATCGATCAAAAAGATATTAATTTGGTTTCTCAAGTCTATGATAGCGTTTTGAAAAATTCTGGTGAAAAATTAAAAGGCAAGCGTTTTGATGTAGCACATCTAAGAAATATCAATGATTTGGCGCTAAAGAGTTTACTATTATCTAAGTTATCGGAGGCCCAAAACTTATCTGTTCCAGTCTCCCTGGAGATTAGTGAACAGTTCTCTATAAAAAATATGGAACAAATTGACTTCTTAACAATTACTTCTATCTTGTTAGATAATGCTATAGAGTCCGCAGCAGAAGGAGGAATAGCAGTTTGTTTTCTTGAGGATACAGAATGGAATAAATTAGTCATGATTGTAAAAAATTCTACTTTAGAAAGAGAGATAGAATTGAGAGATATATTCAAGCGTGACAATTCTTCAAAAGGAGTAGGTCGGGGTATAGGCTTGGCCAATGTTCGGAGAATTTTAAAATCTTATCCAAATGTATGTTTGAAAACCACAAGTAAAAATTATGTCTTTACACAGATCTTGGAAATAGAACTTTAAAAGAGTCGCCATTCTTAGGATATTCTATAGAATATTTTAAGGGGGACTCTTTTGTTATGACTTTATATACATTATTTTTTAGCTAGTTCCTACAAATGAGCTAGGAAATAGTCATAACAATAAAACTGGGCAAAAAAGCTAGAGTGACGACTTTACAATATCTAGCAGCGATTTGTGGAATAAATTTTAAAATGGTTTATTTTTAATCTCGAAAGGTTACAAATCATGAAAAAATACGTTTCGTGATGAAAAAAGTACATTTAAAGACTTTGAGGTAAAAATTTCTTCTTTCCTGCTATACTGAACTTGTCAAGATTATAATCTCATAAAAAACATCTATTATACAGGATGTAATCATCGTGGAATCAAAAACAACAACTTATTTAAAATAGTTTTAAAAAAAGAAGAGGTGCTAATATGTTAAATGAAACTATGATTCAGCTTATACTCATTGCAATTTGTTGTGTGTACATTATTTTTAACACTAAGGCTGATAAAAACCCAAAGAGAGGATATCGTACAGCTTTGTACCTTTTCGTTATGGCTGGTATTATATCCTATATTATGAACTATCTAAATTGGTTAGATTTTTTCTTATTGATAACTCCGATAATGTGTCTATTTGAATTTGAAGATAAGTGGAGTTAGCAACATGTATATAGTTTGTGGTAAAAATCGATTTTGTTCTGCTATACTGAACTTGTCAAGGTTATAATCTGACAAAAATAATAAAAATTAATATGGAGGTATTCCCCATGGAAACAAAGACAACGATTCAATTTGATGTTTTGGATACCGAAATGTTGGCTAGTATTGAGGGAGGAACAGCTAGTGCAGGGGAAGTTTGCACATTAGCAGGAGCAATGATTGGTAGTTTGGTTGCACCAAGAGCTGGAACTTGGGCTGGAGGTGTTTTATGAGCACAATATTGTACAGCTATATGGGCTATCGCTAGATTTTTATAGAAAAGGGGTTAGTTGATGGAAAGTGGTGAATTTAGGCTAATTTTAGCTCTTTTTATATCTTTTTTTATAATAGGTGCGATTGGAATAGTTCTAAATGTTCCAATAAGCGAAGTTTTAGTTCTTTCTGTAGGCAGTGTGTTTTTTGAGTTGCTGATTCACTTATTAACGCATAATAAGAAGAGAGGAAACATTAGTTTTGAACTATGCTTTAATCGATACAAGCAATTTATTAAAAAGATTTTAGCACCTACATTTTTTCTGTTACTATTATCAATTATTTTTGTCGTTATAGATGGTTATAAGTCGTCATCTGTATTATTTTATACTCATATATTTGTAGTGTTATTCACAGTAGTATACATTATTTGCTCGAATAATATCGAATTACATATTTCAAAAAAAGAATGAGTTAACGTTTTAATTATAGTATATAATAATAAATTATTTTGAGACATAGTAGTAAAGTGATTGAGCTATAGATATGATGAGGATGGAAATATGGAGATTGTTATAATGAACATAGTTAATTATCTCTTGCTAAAGATTGAATGGATAGTAAGTAATATCTTTATAAAAATGAGCATACTTTGGATGCTTATTTGGTTTCTATACTATTTAAAGAGTGATTTAGCAATGTATTTCTTGTTTTTTGGAAATGGCTTTTTATTATTGCTAATAATTTTTCGATTTGCACTGTATCAAATTAAACTAGTAATGCAGAATGATATTAACTAATTATGTCTAAATCATATTTTGGGTAATCAGATTATAATCATTCTGGACTTTTTCAAGACTTTTTGATAACTCCGATAATGTGTCTATTTAAATTTGAAGATAAGTGGAGTTAGCAACATGTAAATACTTTGTGATAAAAATCGATTTTGTTTTGCTATACTGAACTTGTCAAGGTTATAATCTGACAAAAGATTTCTATTATATACGAGATATTCATCATGGATACAAAAACAATAGAACAAGTTAATGTGCTCAAAGTTGATGCTCTTTCTATTATTGTGTTGAAGGAGGTAAAAATGATTTGGGTTGTATTTCAGGTATGGCAGGGATGACTGAAATAGACTTTTTCTACGCTGGAGCTGCTGGTGCTGCGATTCTAGGTAGTGATACAGCTATGCGAGTTTGCTAAAAAGAGAGGATGGACAATGAATAGTTCAATGAGTCAGTTTTCAATTCTAAAAAACAGTGATTTACAAGAGTACTCTGGTGGATTAAATCCTACTTGTGGAGTATGAGTTGGTATGTCAATTTATATAGGTCTAACTGCATTTACTGGTCTTGTTGGTGTTACATTTGCGATTTCAACAGGCGGGCTAGCGGCAGGTAGTTTTTGTTTATAACGAGAAAAGTAATTAGTATATTTTACATTATTTCTCTAGGAGTCTTGTCTTTACTAAAGTCACAAGATATTGTTGATATCATAGCCACTCTACTATTAATTTGTATAGGTTTAAAAGGAATAAACCAAAAGGGAATTTTATAAGGTTGTGATGACGATACTTTTTCGCCTCATTACATGTTTGGACAATGTTTCATCTGTTAATTTCCAAATTGAGAATGGGGATATTGTAACTAAGTGTGATTTTGAGTTAACTAAAGATGTCATGGCTAATGGTTGGATATCATCATTGGGTAGGAGCTATTGTCTTTCAGGTTATAGAGGATAATTTATGGATAAGAGAACAGAAGAAATTCTCAATAAGGTTTACAATTTGATTTTAGATACAGAGATTCATAAAAATGAACGAGATATTTTATTACGTTATAAAACTCTGTTAGAGAATACAAAAAATGAGCAGAGAGTTGTCATGGAGTTGTCAGAAGCTCTTCGTCAGCAGGCTGTTAGTGGGATTCATAGTCACAAATCAATGAGCCCAAAGGTTGCGACATTTTATAAAGAAATTGCCACATATGGAGAATTGAGTAAAAATCTAGCTCAAGGATTGATATCTTTTGGTATAACGAGATAAGGAAAAATGAGCAGAAAAACTTACCAAGTTTGTAACAAGATAAAAAATTAATATAAATGTAAGGAAATATTCGTGATGAATACAAAGGTGAAACGATTTGAAGTAATGGATGAAGCAATGCTATCCAGCATTGAAGGTGAACTCTCATGCTTTGAGAAGGTATTGTTTCTTTAAGAGGATATGGTGGAGCTATTATAGGCTTTTGGATAGGAACTGAATTTTTTTTCTACGAAATAGAAAGTTGAGGTATAAATGAAGCAGCGTTTAATAATTGCAATTAGTTTTATAATGACTGGGATAGTCATTAACATTTTATTCGAATCAAATACTATTATTCATAAATTTATTGCTATATTAGGTCTGAGTATGTATTATAGAGGTGTTTCTAGAGAGTATAAAAAATATTAAAAGCAATTCAGATTTTGATTTAATTCTGTATATAACAGGATTAAATCCTTTTTGTTTTATGAGAACGAACTATCTATACAGAAACACTACATTATAGACTGCAAATTGAGTTTAAAAATGGTATAATGGTAAAGTTATATAGTCCCGATAAGATGGTAGAAATTTCTATTTTTTCTTGCGAGTCGCAATTCGCAAAGAATGACGGCTCAAAAGTCGTTCGTCATTCTACGGTTGCCGCTATAAGGCGGTCACCCTATGCGCCTTACTAGCTTCAGAAATAAAAAAGTATCGTTTTTATTTCTTACGCGTTGTAACTCTTAGAAAATGAAAATACCTATCAGTACTTTGTAACTCTATAACACTATTTTTAAGGGGGGACATTTTTATGTCAGAACGTAAATTATTCACGTCTGAATCTGTATCTGAGGGGCATCCAGATAAGATTGCAGACCAAATTTCGGATGCGATTTTGGATGCTATTTTAGCTAAAGATCCAGAGGCGCACGTTGCTGCTGAGACAGCTGTATATACTGGTTCAGTCCATGTTTTTGGTGAAATATCTACAAATGCTTATGTGGATATTAACCGTGTGGTTCGTGATACCATTGCAGAGATTGGCTACACTAATACAGAATATGGTTTTTCTGCTGAGACTGTAGGAGTACATCCATCTTTGGTGGAACAATCTCCTGACATTGCCCAAGGTGTTAACGAAGCCTTGGAGGTTCGTGGAAATGCAGATCAAGATCCGCTGGACTTAATTGGTGCTGGAGACCAAGGGCTCATGTTTGGCTTTGCAGTGGATGAAACAGAAGAGCTCATGCCATTGCCAATCTCACTCAGTCATAAATTAGTTCGTCGTTTGGCAGAACTTCGTAAGTCTGGGGAAATTAGCTATCTTCGCCCAGATGCTAAATCACAAGTTACAGTTGAGTATGATGAAAATGACCGTCCAGTACGTGTGGACACAGTTGTTATTTCAACTCAGCACGATCCAGAAGTCAGCAACGAACAAATTCACAATGATGTCATTAACAAGGTTATCAAAGAGGTTATTCCAGCTTCTTACTTGGATGAGCAAACAAAATTCTTCATCAATCCTACTGGTCGTTTTGTAATCGGTGGACCTCAAGGGGACTCAGGTTTGACTGGTCGTAAGATTATCGTGGATACTTATGGTGGCTACTCCCGTCACGGTGGTGGTGCTTTCTCTGGTAAAGATGCGACTAAGGTGGACCGTTCTGCGTCATATGCGGCTCGCTATATTGCAAAGAATATCGTTGCAGCAGGTCTTGCTAAGAAAGCAGAAGTGCAATTGGCTTACGCTATCGGTGTTGCGCAGCCTGTCTCTGTTCGTATCGATACCTTTGGTACAGGAAGAGTAGCTGAAAGCAAGCTTGAAAAAGCAGCCCGTCAAATCTTTGACCTTCGCCCTGCAGGAATTATCCAAATGCTGGACCTCAAGCGCCCAATTTACCGTCAAACAGCGGCTTATGGACACATGGGACGTACAGATATTGACCTTCCATGGGAACGTTTGGACAAGGTAGATGCTTTGAAAGAAGCAGTAAAATAAGATTTTAAGAGGGAGTTCCCCTCTTTTTAATATACTATTTCCTCTAAAATAATTGAAATTATAGCCTGAATTTGATATGATATCTCTATGGATAAAAGTAGAGCAAAACGTGTTGAGCACGATAAAAAGAGAATCGGTTTAATAGCCCTGGTAGCTATCTTTTCGGTAAGTATTTGCGTCCTTGGTTCAATGATTGGATACAAAGTATATACAAAGCAAAGTTTTGAACAAAGAATTGAATCTCTCAAAAAAGAGAAAGATGATCAATTAAGTGAGGGAAATCAGAAAGATCATTTTCGTAAGGGACAAGCAGAAGTAATTGCCTATTATCCTCTCCAAGGGGAGCAAGTGATTTCATCTGTACAAGAAATCATGACAAAGGATATTAAGGAAAATCTGGAAGACAAAGAAAATCTGGTTTTTTATTATACGGAGAAACAGGATTCGACTTTAAAAGGGATTGTCAACCGAAGTGTGATGAAACAAGTCTATGATTTAACTTCTTCAAAAGTTGAAGAGACTGAAAAAACTAGTCTGGCAAAAGTACATTTGACAGAAGATGGTAAACCTTTTACACTTGATCAATTATTTTCAGATGCTAGTAAGGCCAAAGAGAAACTGATAAAAGAACTGACTTCTTTTTTACAGGATAAGAAATTGGAGCAAGAAAAGATCGATCAAGTTGTTAAAGGCTTCTCTGACCAAGACTTGTCTGCATGGAATTTTGATTACAAGGATAGTCAGATTATCCTTTATCCAAGTCAGTCAGTTGAAAATCTAGACGAGATTGCCTTGCCAGTATCTAGTTTCTTTGAAGTTATTCAGTCCTCTTATCTATTAGATAAGGATGCAGAGCTATATAAGGCTTATTATGAAAAGAAAAATCGTAAAGTAGTGGCCTTGACTTTTGATGATGGACCAAATCCTACGACGACAAATCAAGCATTAGATACTCTTTCCAAGTATGGTATCAAGGCAACTTTCTTTGTTTTAGGTAAGAATGTTTCTGGTAATGAAGAGATTTTGAAACGCATGAAATCGGATGGACATGTCATTGGAAACCATAGTTGGAGTCATCCAGTGCTTTCAAAACTTTCCCTTGATGAAGCTAAAAAACAAATTACTGATACTGAGGATGCGCTAACTAAAGTGTTGGGTTCTAGTTCCAAACTCATGCGTCCACCTTATGGAGCCATTACAGACGACATTCGCAATAGCTTAGATTTGAGTTTTATTATGTGGGATGTAGATAGTCTGGACTGGAAGAGTAAAAATGAAGCATCTATTTTGACAGAAATTCAGCGTGAAGTCAAGAATGGTTCTATTATTCTCATGCATGATATCCATGCTGAAACAGTGAATGCTCTGCCGAAGGTTATTGACTATTTGAAAGGGCAAGGTTATGACTTTGTTACCGTACCAGATTTGTTAGACTCTCGTCTTAAAGCTCATCAGCTCTATTACGACCGCAATCAATAATACACAAAATCTAAAGAGAAAAGTTTTCCTTGAAAATTTGGCTCTTTGGATTTTCTTCTCATAGAAAGGAAAAATAATGAAATCTTATACTTTAAACAATGGTGTTACAATTCCAGTACTGGGATTTGGAACCTGGAAAGCTGAAAATGGAGAGATTGCCTACAAAGCAGTTTTAGAGGCTTTAAAGGTAGGTTATCGCCATATCGATACGGCAGCGATTTATAAAAATGAAGAAAGCGTTGGTCGTGCCATTCAAGATAGTGGCGTTCCGCGTGAGGAAATTTTTGTAACCAGCAAACTCTGGAATACAAATCACAACTATGAGCAAACTCGTCAGGCTTTTGAAGAGTCTTTAGAGAAGCTGGGCTTGGAATATTTGGATTTGTATTTGATTCATTGGCCAAATCCAAAACCGCTCAGAGAAAATAACCACTGGAAAATCCGAAATTCAGAAGTTTGGAGAGCTATGGAAGACCTCTATCAAGAAGGCAAAATCCGTGCTATTGGAGTTAGTAATTTCCTTCCCCATCATTTGGATGCCTTGCTTGAAACAGCAACTATCGTTCCAGCGGTCAATCAAGTTCGTTTGGCTCCAGGTGTGTATCAAGAGGAAGTCGTAGATTACTGTCGAGAAAAAGGAATTTTATTGGAAGCTTGGGGACCTTTTGGTCAGGGAGAACTGTTTGATAGCAAGCAAGTACAAGAAATCGCAGCAAATCACGGAAAGTCTGTTGCTCAGATAGCCTTGACCTGGAGCTTGGCAGAAGGATTTTTACCACTTCCGAAATCTGTTACAGCATCGCGGATTCAGGCTAATCTTGATTGTTTTGGAATTGAATTGAGTCATGAAGAAAGGGAAACCTTAAAAACAATAGCTGTTCAGTCGGGTGCTCCACGAGTTGATGATATGGATTTCTAGAAAATCATAAAAAGAATTGTACATTGTTCCAATTTTTGATATAATAGTCTGCAGGAAAGAAAGTCTTATGGCGTTCTTCAAGCGAGCTTGGGATAGTGGGAGCCAAGTAGGGCAAAATAAAGTGCTGGCGCTTTCTGTAGTATTTTCAAAAACAATGAAGTAATAAATTAGGGTGGAACCGCGTTTCTGACGCCCCTAGTCGCAAGGCTTGGGTGTTGAAATTCGGTTCTTTTTGAATTCGTCTAATGCCTAAGTAGAAAGGAGCATAATGCTTAAAGGATCTTGTTTATGTAAAGCAGTGACCTACACTCTAGATGAGGAATTATCGGAATTAGTTTTTTGTCATTGCTCATTTTGTCGGAAAGCAACTGCGTCTGCCTATACAGTTAATGCTAAAGTTAGCAGTGAAAAGCTAGTATTGTATGGAAGAGAAAAGCTTGTTTCCTATAGTTCTTCTCCAGGAAAACAGCGTTATTACTGCCAGAACTGTCATAGTCAAATTTTCACTGTTCAAGAAAATATACCAGAAGTCTGTGCTTTGAAATTAGGTACAATAGATGAATGCGATCAGAATTTACAAACTGTTCCTAAACGTCATATTTTTCAGGACCCAGCCTTTTCTTGGTTGCTTGATAAATAAATCTAAGAAGATAATATAAATTAAAGGAGAAAACAATGTCTAAAAAATTGACTTTCCACTGCGTCAGTGGTAGAAACCTCCTTACAGTCGGACTGCCCCACGCTCAGCACTATGGTGTTGAGCTTGACGCAGTACTAACTCGTCTTGCCTCGTATAATCGACGAGGCAGACTCGTGTCGCAAGAAATCATTTTTTATTAAGGAGTATTCAATGTCTAAGAAATTAACATTTCAAGAAATTATTTTGACTTTGCAACAATTTTGGAATGACCAAGGTTGTATGCTTATGCAGGCTTATGACAATGAGAAAGGTGCGGGAACCATGAGTCCTTACACTTTCCTTCGTGCTATCGGACCTGAGCCATGGAATGCGGCTTACGTAGAGCCATCACGTCGTCCTGCTGACGGTCGTTACGGAGAAAATCCTAACCGTCTTTACCAACACCACCAATTCCAGGTGGTCATGAAGCCATCTCCATCAAACATCCAAGAACTTTACCTTGAGTCTTTGGAAAAATTGGGAATCAATCCTTTGGAACACGATATTCGTTTCGTTGAGGACAACTGGGAAAACCCATCAACTGGTTCAGCTGGTCTTGGTTGGGAAGTTTGGCTTGATGGGATGGAAATTACTCAGTTCACTTATTTCCAACAAGTCGGTGGATTGGCAACTGGCCCTGTGACTGCGGAAGTTACCTATGGTTTGGAGCGCTTGGCTTCTTATATTCAAGAAGTAGACTCTGTCTATGATATAGAGTGGGCTGATGGTGTAAAATACGGAGAAATCTTTATTCAGCCTGAGTATGAGCACTCAAAATATTCGTTTGAAATTTCTGACCAAGAAATGTTGCTGGAAAACTTTGATAAGTTTGAAAAAGAAGCTGGTCGTGCCTTGGAAGAAGGATTGGTACACCCTGCCTATGACTATGTTCTCAAATGTTCACATACCTTTAACCTGCTTGATGCGCGTGGTGCCGTATCTGTAACAGAGCGCGCAGGCTATATCGCTCGTATCCGTAACTTGGCCCGTGTTGTAGCTAAAACTTTTGTCGCAGAACGCAAACGCCTAGGTTACCCACTTTTGGATGAAGCAACACGAGCTAAACTCCTAGCAGAAGACGCAGAATAAAGAGAGTGACAAATTACGAAATTGGGCGAACGGAGTGAGCCCTGTTCCAGTTGCCGCAGTGATGAAGGTATCCTTAGTGAAGCTAAGGATACTAGGCAAAATTGGAGACTTTCGACTCCAATTTTAGCAATGAAACAACGAAGTTGGTTGCTTGCGTGCCAATCACATAAGGCAAACTGGAAAATAAAAAGATATTTTTCGGAGAAAAAACATGACAAAAAACTTATTAGTAGAACTCGGTCTTGAAGAATTACCAGCCTATGTTGTCACACCAAGTGAAAAACAACTAGGTGAAAAAATGGCGGCCTTCCTCAAGGAAAACCGCCTGTCCTTTGAAGCCATTCAAACCTTCTCAACACCACGTCGTTTGGCTGTTCGTGTGACTGGGCTTGCAGACAAACAGTCTGATTTGACAGAAGATTTCAAGGGGCCAGCAAAGAAAATTGCCTTGGATGGTGATGGAAACTTCACCAAAGCAGCTCAAGGATTTGTCCGTGGGAAAGGCTTGACGGTTGAAGATATTGAATTCCGTGAAATCAAGGGTGAAGAATACGTCTATGTTACCAAGGAAGAAGTGGGTAAACCAGTTGAAGCCATTGTTCCTGGTGTTGTAGATGTCTTGAAGTCCTTGACTTTCCCAGTCAGCATGCACTGGGCTAACAACACCTTTGAATACATCCGCCCCGTACACACTTTAACTGTTCTTTTAGATGAAGAAGAATTTGATTTGAATTTTCTTGATATCAAGGGCGGTCGTGTAAGCCGTGGCCATCGTTTCTTGGGACAAGAAACCAAGATTCAGTCAGCAGTGAGCTATGAAGAAGCTCTTCGTGAACAGTTTGTAATCGCGGATCCACGTGAACGTGAGCAAATGATTGTTGACCAAATCAAAGAAATCGAGGCAAAACATGGTGTAGGCATCGAAATTGATGCCGATTTGCTCAACGAAGTCTTGAACTTGGTTGAATACCCAACTGCCTTTATGGGAAGTTTTGACGCCAAATACCTTGAAGTGCCAGAAGAGGTCTTGGTGACTTCGATGAAGGAACACCAACGTTACTTCGTTGTTCGTGATCAAGATGGTAAACTCTTGCCAAACTTCATTTCAGTCCGTAACGGAAACGCAGAGCATTTGGAAAATGTCATCAAGGGAAATGAAAAAGTCTTGGTTGCCCGCTTGGAAGACGGAGAATTCTTCTGGCGTGAAGACCAAAAATTGCTTATCTCAGACCTAGTCGAAAAATTAAACAATGTCACCTTCCACGAAAAGATTGGTTCCCTTCGTGAACACATGATTCGTACGGGGCAGATTGCCATTCTCTTGGCAGAAAAAGCTGGTTTGTCAGTGGATGAAACTCTTGACCTAGCGCGTGCAGCAGCCATTTACAAGTTTGACTTGTTGACAGGTATGGTTGGCGAGTTTGATGAACTCCAAGGAATTATGGGTGAGAAATATGCTCTTCTTGCTGGAGAAACTCCAGCAGTTGCGGCCGCTATTCGTGAACACTACATGCCGACAGCTGCTGAAGGCGAACTTCCAGAGAGCAAGGTTGGAGCCATTCTAGCCATTGCAGACAAATTGGATACGATTTTGAGTTTCTTCTCAGTAGGCTTGATTCCATCAGGTTCTAATGACCCTTATGCCCTTCGTCGTGCGACTCAAGGTGTAGTCCGTATCTTGGATGCTTTTGGTTGGCACATTGCTATGGATGAGTTGATCGATAGCCTTTACAGTTTGAAATTTGACAGCTTGACTTATGAAAATAAAGCAGAGGTTATGGACTTTATCAAGGCTCGTGTTGATAAGATGATGGGGTCAACTCCGAAAGACATCAAGGAAGCAGTCCTTGCAAGTTCGAACTTTGTTGTGGCAGATATGCTAGAAGCAGCAAGTGCTCTTGTCGAAGCAAGCAAGAAAGAAGATTTTAAATCGTCTGTTGAATCCCTCTCCCGTGCCTTCAACTTGGCTGAGAAGGCAGAAGGTTCTGACACGGTTGATCCTGCTCTCTTTGAGAATGAAGAAGAGAAAGCTTTGGCGGAGGCAGTAGAATCATTAGTTTTATCAGGAACTGCAAGCCAGCAATTAGAACAACTCTTTGCACTTAGTCCAGTTATTGATGCATTCTTTGAGAATACCATGGTAATGGCTGAAGATCAGACTGTTCGACAAAATCGTTTGGCTATCTTGTCGCAATTAACCAAGAAAGCAGCTAAACTTGCACGTTTCAACCAAATCAATACTAAATAAACTCAGTCAAACGAACTGTATCTTATCACAAAGGAGAAGAAATGGACCCGAAAAAAATCGCTCGTATCAACGAGCTTGCCAAAAAGAAAAAAACAGAAGGCTTAACTTCTGCTGAAAAAGTGGAACAAGCTAAACTTCGTGAGGAGTACATCGAAGGCTATCGTCGTTCTGTTCGCCACCACATTGAAGGAATCAAAATTGTGGACGAAGAAGGCAATGACGTTACACCAGAAAAACTACGCCAAGTACAACGTGAAAAAGGTTTACACGGCCGTAGTTTAGATGATCCTAACTCATAAAACGAAAGGGGTTTGTAGATGATTTACAAGCCTCTTTTCTGTTGCAATTAAAAAGGAGCCAAGTGGCTCCTTTTTGATTTCTTAGTTACTTGCACCAGAAGTAGCGTCTGCGCCACCACCGTGGCCTCCAGCGTCACCTGAATCAGAAGCGCCAGAAGTAGCATCAGCATCTCCATGTCCTCCAGCAGCAGGAGCAAATGGTCCGCTACCACCTACCAAACGTTGACCCGTTTCTTTTAGGTACCAGTCAAGCCATGGTTGGAAGTTAAAGACGATTTCATTGATACCAGCGTATGATCCATCAGGATAGTACATTGCTTGGTAGTTGTGAGTGTTGATAACACCTGCAGGAGATCCTGGAACGATTGTACGTACGTATTCTTGGTTTCCGTTGCGAAGTGTTCCGATAACCCACTCTACATTCTTCATACGTGCTGGTGGAAGAGAACCATGCACAGTTGACATACGGCTACCTGATTGAGGTGGTACACGTTTAGCAAACATGGTGTCTGGATCTTGGTGAGCGTTATTGTAGTAGAGGAATTGGTTGTTGTCATCAGCATATGTCAATTCAAATGGCATAGCTTTCAAGAACATATCGATTTGGTTAACTGTCAGGATACCGTGGTCTAATTTGACATAGGTATCACCAGAAACAGCACCAGTGATTGCTGCAACTTTTTCTACCCATTCTGGATCGTCAGGGTCAACTTCTGTAATGGTTGTAGCAATTGGTTTTCCACAATCCAAGTCTTCTGGTTCGATTGGTTTTGGTTTTTTCAATTTCGAAACGACTCCTACGTATTTAACAAAGTTATCTAAGCAAGTTTCAAGGAATTTAACAGTTCCTTCGTTGATGATATTTCCATTGTTATCAAAAGCTTCTTTGGCTTTACCAAGAAGGAATTCATTTCCTGGAAGCGTGTAGGCATTGACACCTGGAGCGTCAAGAATCTTACGAAGGTGAACTTGGGCACGAGAAGTACCTTGGTCGTAGTAAGAAGCTCCCACAATCATGACTGGTTTGTTTTCAAATGGATGAACCTCGTATGAAAGCCATTCAAGAACTGATTTAAGAGAAGCTGAGATTGTGTGGTTGTGCTCAGGAGTAGCAATGATGACACCATCAGCACGCGTAATTCGGTTATACAAGAGACGCAATTGGAAGCTTTCGTCCCATTTTTCGTCTTGGTTAAACATTGGAACTTCATCAATTTCGAGAACTTCTAATTCAAATTTGAGTTTGAAGTGACGACGGATGAATTCCAAGAGTTTACGGTTATATGATTGATCGTAGTTTGATCCTACAAGTCCAACAAATTTCATTCTTTTTGGTCTCCTATCTTACAAATTTTCCCAGTCAAAGTCTTCAGCATCTTTGCGAAGTAGGGCTTGTGCGTTGCGCAATTTTTCTGTAATTTTTACAAAGATACGGAAGTCGTCAAAAGTGGCATCTAATTTTTTGATAACATCAAGATCCACTAGATCTCCACTTGGATTGAAGGCTTGAAGAGAATGTGAAAGCAAGAATTCATCTGGAAGGACACTTGCTTTGATTTCTGGGGCATTCAAGATTTGGCGAAGTTGTAATTGGGCACGTGATGAACCAAGCGTACCATATGAAGCACCTGTAATCATGATTGGTTTGTTCAAAAGTGGGTAAATACCATAAGACAACCAAGCAAGAGCGCTCATCAAAACAGCTGGGATAGAGTGGTCGTATTCAGGAGTACCGATAATAACACCATCTGCCTCTTCAATTTTAGCAGCAATTTCCAAGATTTCAGCAGGTACTTGCTTGTCAGCTGGTTTATTGAAGACAGGAATGTCTTTAATTTCAACAAGTTCAATTTCAGCTTTTTCAGCAAAGTGTTTTTGCATGTATTGAAGCAATTGGCGGTTTGTAGAACGTTTTGAATTTGTTCCAACAATAGCAATAAGTTTTAACATGAGATTTCCTTTCTCTTTTTACATAATACGATTTTAGAACTCCATTGAAATATCTATTTCTATAGAGTAGGAATTCCTGAAGAACAGCTTAGGTGACCTTCTTTATCAATGAGGATAGCTTCGATGCCCTCCAAACTTTCGACTTGCCAGAGGATAGAAGCAGGTCTTTCTCCAAATAGACGAGTTGTCCAGATTTCACCATCAACTGATTTATCAGAGATGATGGTGAGACTAGCTAGTTCCGTTTCAACAGGATATCCTGTTTGGCTGTCAAAAATATGATGGTAATCTTTTCCATCGACAGTCAGGTGACGTTCATAAATGCCTGAAGTCACGACAGATTTATTGACAACAGGGATGGTCATTAAGTGATTTCCCCTCGGATTGGCTGGGTCTTGAATCCCAATTCGCCAAGGCTGATCCCCTCTTGCCTGATTTTTTCCAATAGTCAGGATATTCCCTCCCAGATTGATCAAGGCAGATGTCACTCCCTCTTTTCTCAGAAATTGAGCAACTTTATCCGCACTATAACCCTTGGCTAAACAACCTAGGTCTATCTTCATTCCTTTCTGTTTTAGAAACACAGTAGAAGTAGAAGAATCTAACTCGATATAATGAGGATTGATTAAAGGGAGAATTGATTCGATTTCTTGAGGCTGGGCAACTTTGGCATCTGAAAAACCGATACGCCAGGTTTGAATCAAGGGACCAATGCTGATATTGAGATGGCTAGATGGCGCGAGGCTATGCTCTAATCCAAGTGAAATCAGTTCGAACAGGTCTGGATGAACCTTGACGGGGGCTATTCCAGCTTGATGATTGATTTCCATCAACTCAGATTCTTGGCTATTGGCATTGAAGCGGTATTCGAGCTCTCTGAGTAAATCAAAGGATTTCTGGATCAAGCTATCGGCTCGCTCATCTACTAATGAAATAGTGATAGTAGTCCCCATTAGCCGTTCGGAATGTGAACTAAGAGGCAAGCTACCAACTCCTTTCTTTTATGAAAAGAAGACTGAAATATAGTAAATTTATATTAAATTTAACCCCTTACATTTTCTTTTCATGATACTAGCATACCATAAAGTCAGCGTTTTCACAAATAAAATTTGTAAACTTGTCAAGAAATATGCTCAGAAAATAAAGAGTAATTGTAAGAAAGACTGATAAAATACAGATTATTTACATTTTTTTACAAAAAAAACGGGAAAATTAGCTAAACTCTTGTAAACGCTAACAGTAAATGTTATACTAGAAAGGTAAATTTAAAATTGAAGGTAGGAATTTTTCTATGAGTAAAATCGTTGTAGTTGGTGCTAACCACGCTGGTACAGCATGTATTAATACTATGTTGGATAATTTTGGAAATGAGAACGAAATCGTTGTATTTGACCAGAACTCTAACATCTCTTTCCTAGGATGTGGAATGGCTCTTTGGATTGGTGAACAAATTGACGGTGCTGAAGGCTTGTTCTATTCTGATAAAGAAAAATTGGAAGCTAAAGGTGCTAAGGTATACATGAATTCACCAGTTCTTTCAATCGACTATGATAACAAAGTAGTTACAGCAGAAGTTGAAGGGAAAGAGCACAAAGAATCATACGATAAATTGATTTTCGCTACAGGTTCTACACCAATCTTGCCACCAATCGAAGGTGTTGAAATTGTTAAAGGAAACCGCGAATTTAAAGCAACTCTTGAAAATGTACAATTCGTTAAATTGTACCAAAACGCTGAAGAAGTGATTCACAAATTGTCTGATAAGAGTCAACACCTTGACCGAATCGCCGTTGTTGGTGGTGGTTATATCGGTGTTGAACTTGCTGAAGCCTTTGAACGTCTTGGAAAAGAAGTTGTCCTTGTTGATATCGTTGATACTGTTTTGAACGGTTACTATGACAAAGATTTCACACAAATGATGGCGAAGAACTTGGAAGACCACAACATCCGCTTGGCGCTTGGTCAAACTGTTAAAGCAATCGAGGGTGACGGTAAAGTTGAACGCTTGATTACTGATAAAGAAACTTTTGATGTGGATATGGTTATCCTTGCAGTTGGTTTCCGTCCAAACACAGCCCTTGCTGATGGAAAAATTGAACTATTCCGTAACGGTGCCTTCCTTGTAGACAAAAAACAAGAAACATCTATCCCAGGCGTTTACGCAGTAGGTGACTGTGCGACTGTTTATGACAACGCTCGTAAAGACACTAGCTACATCGCGCTTGCTTCAAACGCTGTTCGTACTGGTATCGTTGGTGCATATAACGCATGTGGACATGAATTGGAAGGAATCGGTGTTCAAGGATCAAACGGTATCTCAATCTACGGTCTTCACATGGTTTCAACTGGTTTGACTCTTGAAAAAGCGAAAGCTGCTGGTTACAATGCAACTGAAACAGGCTTTAACGATCTTCAAAAACCAGAATTTATGAAGCATGACAACCATGAAGTTGCCATCAAGATTGTCTTTGACAAAGATAGCCGTGAAATTCTTGGTGCACAAATGGTTTCACACGATTCTGCAATCAGCATGGGAATCCACATGTTCTCACTTGCTATCCAAGAGCATGTGACAATTGATAAATTGGCATTGACAGACCTATTCTTCTTGCCACACTTCAACAAACCATACAACTACATCACAATGGCTGCCCTTACAGCTGAAAAATAAAATTTGATGAACTATCTGGCCTTAAGCTAAGGTCAGATAGTTTTTTTAGCCAATCTGTACCCACACAATTACGTTTTTTTTATCTTGTACTTCATTTTAATCTAACTTAAAATGAAATGGTAGCTACCAATACAAATGATGAGGATTAAGAAATGACTGAAAATCGTTATGAACTAAATAAAAACTTGGCACAGATGCTCAAAGGTGGGGTTATCATGGACGTTCAGAACCCTGAACAGGCTCGTATCGCAGAGGCTGCTGGTGCGGCAGCTGTTATGGCCTTGGAGCGAATTCCAGCTGATATTCGTGCAGCTGGTGGGGTTTCCCGTATGAGTGATCCAAAGATGATTAAGGAAATCCAAGAAGCGGTCAGCATTCCAGTGATGGCCAAGGTTAGAATTGGGCATTTTGTTGAAGCTCAGATTTTAGAGGCTATTGAGATTGACTATATCGATGAGAGTGAAGTGCTGTCTCCAGCAGACGACCGTTTTCATGTGGACAAGAAAGAATTCCAAGTTCCTTTTGTCTGTGGAGCTAAGGACTTGGGTGAAGCCTTGCGTCGTATCGCTGAAGGAGCTTCCATGATTCGGACAAAAGGAGAACCGGGTACAGGAGACATCGTTCAAGCCGTTCGTCATATGCGCATGATGAATCAGGAAATACGCCGTATTCAAAATCTACGCGAAGATGAACTTTATGTGGCTGCCAAGGACTTGCAAGTCCCTGTAGAATTGGTCCAATACGTCCATGAACACGGAAAATTGCCAGTTGTAAACTTCGCAGCTGGAGGTGTTGCAACACCAGCAGATGCTGCGCTGATGATGCAACTGGGGGCAGAGGGTGTCTTTGTCGGTTCAGGTATTTTCAAGTCAGGAGATCCTGTTAAACGAGCAAGTGCCATTGTCAAAGCGGTAACCAACTACCAAAATCCTCAAATTCTAGCACAAATCTCTGAAGACCTAGGGGAAGCCATGGTTGGTATCAATGAGAATGAAATTCAAATTCTCATGGCTGAGCGAGGAAAATAGATGAAAATCGGAATACTAGCCTTGCAAGGCGCCTTTGCAGAGCATGCAAAAGTGTTAGATAAATTAGGAGTCACTGGTGTCGAAATCAGAAATTTAGAGGATTTTCAGCAAAATCAGAGTGACTTGGCGGGTTTGATACTACCTGGTGGGGAATCTACAACCATGGGCAAGCTCTTACGTGAGCAGGACATGCTGATTCCCATTCGAGAAGCAATTCTATCTGGCTTACCGGTGTTTGGGACCTGTGCGGGTTTAATTTTGCTGGCTAAGGAAATTACTTCTCAGGACGAGAGTCATCTAGGAACTATGGATATGGTAGTCGAGCGCAATGCCTATGGGCGCCAACTAGGAAGTTTCTACACGGAAGCAGAATGTAAGGGAGTCGGTCAGATTCCAATGACCTTTATTCGTGGTCCAATTATCAGTAGTGTTGGAGAAGATGTAGAAATTCTAGCAACAGTTGATAATCAAATCGTTGCAGCCCAAGAAAAAAATATGTTGGTAACTTCTTTTCATCCAGAATTGACTGATGATGTGCGCTTGCACCAGTATTTTATCAATATGTGCAAATCATGACCACCCGTCTAACGGGTGGTTTGAACCAGGGCTATAAGCCCAAATTACCAGCCAGCGCCTAAAGACGCTGGCTTTCACGTTGTTCAAGCCTCATTGCTCTTGACTCGTCACTTGCCTCTCAAAGAGGCTTTAGTATTACTTACCACTATCCCTAAAGGGATCCTCATATTCTTTTACACTTAATTTATCTAGTGCTATATCATGCTTTTCCTGTTCTTGAATATATTTCTTAATTGTGGCTTCATTGAGTCCAACCGTACTCACATAATAACCTTCCGCCCAAAAATGCCGATTCCCAAACTTATACTTGAGATTGGCGTGTTTGTCAAACATCATGAGTGCACTTTTACCTTTTAAATACCCCATGAAACTTGAAACACTTATCCTTGGTGGAATACTGACTAACATATGTACATGGTCTGGCATTAAGTGACCCTCGATAATTTCAACTCCTTTATAACTACACAAGCGATGAAATATTTCTCCTAAACTACTTCGATATTGATTATAAATGACTTTTCGTCTATACTTAGGGGTGAACACAATGTGATATTTACACATCCACTTTGTGTGTGATAAACTATGTGCCTTTTGTGCCATATTTTTCTCCTTTCGCTTTACAATTGGCTTGAACACCTTTATTGTATCGCGTTTGGAGTTTTTTGGGTATAACCTTCGACGCGCACCCGCATAGCGGGTGGTTTTTTTGTCTCGCACCTAACGGAGCGAGACGGACTAACAGTCACATAACAAAAAAGTTGAGACTGAATTTCTCAACTTTTTTACATGTAATAAACAATGGCGATGTATTGGAGGGCAGATGCAGCTAGGATAAAGAGGTGCCAAATCATGTGGAAATAAGGTTTTTTCTTGGCGTAAAATCCAGCCCCAACTGTATAACAGAGTCCGCCAGTTACCATGAGACTCCAGAAAATGGGCGTTGTTTGACTGATAATGGCAGGAATGATAGCTAAAACCAACCAGCCCATAATCAGGTAAAGAGCAAGGCTAAATTTCTCATTGACTTTTTTAGCAAAGATTTTATAGAGAATACCAAAGATGGTCGTTCCCCATTGGATGGCAATAATCAGATAGCCAAACCAGTTATTCATTAAGGTCAAGACGACGGGCGTGTATGAGCCTGCAATAGCAACATAAATCATAGAATGGTCAATGATTCGCAAGACATATTTGTGGGTCGAACCATAGGCCATAGAGTGATAAATGGTGGATGATAGAAACATGAGAAAGAGACTAATAACGAAAATGGAAACGCCGATAGATGATAAAAAACCGTGTGCTTCATAACTATAGGTGGATGAAATAGGGAGTAAGATGAGCATGATAACGGCCCCCACAGCATGGGTCACGCTATTAGCAATTTCCTCTCCAAAACTGAGTTGTTTGCTGAGTTTAAGACTAGTGTTCATTGGATTACCTCCTCTTGAGTATGATGGATTAAGTCTAGAGTTTGATGATAGAGTTTAACAGTTTGGCAGCTGGTTTGGATGATGGGGTTAGCTGGGTCCATTCCTTGGTTCATGTAGTTTACAAAAGCATCGTAGAGTTGGTCTGAACTTGCTTGACTTTGTAGAGTATTAAGTGTCTGTGCTATTTCTTGAATAGAGAATACTGACTTGAGGGTTGTGATAGCAATCAGACGGGCAATCTGTTGGCGTTGGTATTTTTTCTTGTCAGGCTTTGTCAGGTAACCATGTTTCACATAATTATTGACCATAGATGCTGTTAGGCCCTTGTCTTTATCAGGAGAGATAGGGGCGCAGACCTGATTGACATAGAGTAAAACCTGGTCCAGATAGAGGTCAATATTTTGGATTTCTGCCCATTTTGGGTAGGAAAAGGTAGTTTTCATTTTCAACTCCTTTTTATCTAGTTTTAATAACTAGATTATAAAATAATAGAAATAGAAAGTCAAGTTTTAACTGCTTGTAGAAAGACTTAAATTATGCTATGATGGGAGAAACTAGTCAGAAATGAGGAGAAAAGATGGAGATTCGTTTAGCTTTTCCAAATGAAGTAGATGCCATCATGCAGGTGATGGAAGATGCTAAAAAATGTTTAGCAGATGTTGGTAGTGACCAGTGGCAAAATGGTTATCCAAATGCTGATATTATTACTGAGGATATTATCTCAGGTCAAGCCTACGTAGCCTTGGAAGAGGGAGAATTACTAGCTTATGCAGCCGTGACCAAGAGTCCAGAGGCAACCTATGAAGCCATTTATGAAGGCAACTGGCAAGCTGGAGAGTCAGAGTACCTGGTCTTTCACCGTATTGCTGTGGCAGCAGATGTCCAGGGACAGGGAGTTGCTCAAACCTTTTTAGAAGGCTTGATTGAAGGATTTGATTACCTAGATTTTCGCTCAGATACGCATGTTGCAAACGAGGCCATGCAGCATATCTTTGAAAAACTCGGTTTTAAACAGGTTGGTAAGGTTCCAGTTGATGGCGAACGCTTGGCCTATCAAAAATTGAAGAAATAATGCAAAAGAAGTACGTAAAAATGCTCTACTTTTCGCCAATAGGAACCTTGTCTTTGGTTGCTGACGAGCAATATCTGTATGGCATTTGGGTGCAGGAGCAGAAGCATTTTGAGAGGGGACTAGGAGATGAGACGATAGAAGCAGTTGTTAGTCATCCCATTTTAGACCCAGTTATTACTTGCTTAGATGCTTACTTTAAAGGTAAGTCTCAGGATTTATCCAACTTGCCCTTGGCTCCAATCGGAACGGATTTTGAAAAGCGAGTTTGGTCCTATTTACAGAGAATTCCTTATGGTCAGACAGTGACCTATGGACAAATAGCCCAAGATCTGCAAGTGGCTTCTGCTCAAGCAATTGGCGGAGCGGTAGGACGCAATCCTTGGTCTATCCTAGTACCTTGTCATCGTGTGCTGGGAGCATGCAAGCGTCTGACAGGTTATGCTGCAGGAGTGGAAAAGAAAGCTTGGCTCTTGGAGCATGAAGACGCAGATTTTAAAGATATAAACAATAGAAAGTGAAACACATGTTAGAATTTATCGAATACCCAAAATGTTCAACTTGTAAAAAAGCAAAACAAGAATTAAACCAACTCGGTGTGGACTATAAAGCCGTTCATATCGTCGAAGAAACACCTGGTCAAGAAGTCATTTTAAACTGGCTAGAGACCTCAGGTTTCGAGTTGAAGCAATTTTTCAACACCAGTGGAATCAAATACCGTGAATTAGGACTGAAAGATAAGGTAGGAAGTCTGTCAAACCAAGAAGCAGCTGAGTTGCTAGCAAGCGACGGTATGTTGTTAAAACGGCCCATTTTAGTAGAAAATGGAACTGTTAAGCAAATCGGTTATCGAAAACCTTATGAAGAATTGGGATTGAAATAGTTTTTATCTATCTCTTTGATAGATAAAATATATAACCTCCCTGTTTCAAAGTATGATAAACTAGTAGGTAGACAAAGTCTGTATCTGACCGTAGCAAATAATTTCATTGACGGCAGAAGTATGGTAGAATGAATCATTATCAGGAGAGGATGTTTTTATGAATGTTACAACGATTTTAGCATCAGATTGGTACCAAAACTTGATGCAATTGATTCCGGATGGCAAGCTTTTTAGCTTGCGTTCGGTCTTTGATGGAATTCCGAGAATTGTCCAACAACTTCCAACAACGATTATGTTGACAATTGGTGGTGCTCTTTTTGGCTTGGTTTTGGCACTTCTTTTTGCCATTGTGAAAATCAATCGTGTCAAAATTTTATATCCCTTGCAGGCCTTCTTTGTTAGTTTCTTAAAAGGGACACCGATTTTGGTGCAACTCATGTTGACCTACTACGGAATTCCTTTGGCTTTGAAAGCTCTCAATCAGCAATGGGGAACTGGTTTCAATATCAATGCGATTCCAGCCGCTGCTTTTGCGATTGTCGCCTTTGCTTTCAATGAAGCAGCTTATGCGAGTGAAACCATTCGTGCAGCCATTCTCTCAGTCAATCCTGGTGAGATTGAGGCGGCACGCAGTCTGGGTATGACCCGAGCACAAGTTTATCGTCGCGTAATTATTCCAAATGCAGCCGTTGTGGCAACTCCAACCTTAATCAATTCCCTCATCGGCTTGACCAAAGGAACTTCCCTAGCCTTTAGTGCGGGTGTTGTGGAAGTATTTGCCCAAGCTCAGATTCTGGGTGGAGCTGATTACCGCTACTTTGAACGCTTTATCTCCGTTGCCCTTGTTTATTGGGTAGTCAATATCGGAATTGAAAGCCTTGGTCGTTTCATCGAGAGAAAAATGGCTATTTCTGCACCCGATACAGTGCAAACAGATGTGAAAGGAGACCTTCGTTAATGATTAAGATTTCGAATTTAAGCAAATCCTTTTCAGGACAGACTGTCTTGGATCATCTGAACTTGGATATTCAAAAAGGGGAAGTTGTAGCCTTGATTGGTTCTTCAGGAGCTGGAAAATCAACCTTCCTTCGTAGTCTCAATTATCTTGAAACACCTGACAGTGGCTCTATTCAGATTGATGATTTCTCAGTTGATTTTTCTAAAATCACTCAAGAAGAAATCCTTGCCCTACGCCGTAAGTTGTCTATGGTTTTCCAACAGTTTAATTTGTTTGAACGCCGAACAGCACTTGATAATGTGAAAGAAGGCTTGGTTGTTGTCAAGAAATTATCCGACCAAGAAGCAACCAAGATTGCCAAGGAAGAGTTGGCTAAGGTTGGGCTTTCAGACCGTGAAAACCATTATCCTCGCCATTTATCAGGTGGACAGAAGCAACGGGTTGCCCTAGCGCGTGCACTTGCGATGAAACCAGATGTCTTGCTCTTAGACGAACCAACTTCAGCCCTTGATCCAGAATTGGTCGGCGAAGTAGAAAAGTCTATTGCAGATGCTGCTAAGTCAGGTCAAACCATGATTTTGGTTAGTCATGACATGTCCTTTGTAGCTCAAGTTGCGGATAAGATTCTCTTCCTAGATAAGGGGAAAATCATTGAGTCTGGAACACCGGATGAGATTATCCACCATCCTAAAGAAGAGCGAACAAAAGAATTCTTCGCTAGTTACAAACGGACTTATATTTGATATAATAGATAAAGAAAAACTCAGTTAGCTGGACTAGCTGAGTTTACTCTTTAAAAAAGATAGAAATGAGAGAAATCATGCTACTGCAACTATTTTCTTTATATTTCGAGAGTTTGATCTTGACCACCATCCTCGTCCTGATTTTTTTGGGGATTTGGATTGGACTGAGAGCCATGTCGGGAGTTGATAAGACAGCCAAGGCTCGCCAAGCCCATCTCTATGATATGATTATGATTGGTGTTTTGGTTGTTCCAGTATTATCCTTTGCGGTTATGAGTTTAATTCTTGTTTTCAAGGCATAATCCTTGCGTGATTGACAAGAAAGAGTTAGAATAAAGATAGTTACAACAAGAAAGAAGGAAACTATATGTACGATACTATTATTATCGGTGCTGGACCTGCAGGTATGACTGCAGCCTTGTATGCTGCTCGAAGCAATCTGAAAGTAGCCTTGATTGAAGGTGGTCTGCCAGGTGGTCAGATGAATAATACATCTGATATTGAAAATTACCCAGGATACGCTAATATTAGTGGACCTGAATTGGCAGAAAAGATGTTTGAACCGCTTGAAAATCTTGGTGTTGAGCACATTTATGGTTATGTTGAAAATGTCGAAGACCATGGTGATTTTAAGAAAGTGATGACTGATGACCAAACATATGAAACTCGTACCGTTATCGTAGCGACTGGCTCTAAACACCGTCCTTTGGGAGTACCTGGAGAAGAAGAACTGAACAGTCGTGGTGTTTCTTACTGTGCCGTGTGTGATGGTGCTTTCTTCCGTGACCAAGATTTGTTGGTAGTTGGTGGCGGAGATTCAGCTGTCGAAGAAGCCCTCTTCTTGACTCGTTTTGCTAAGACTGTTACCATTGTTCACCGTCGTGACCAACTTCGTGCCCAAAAGGTTTTACAAGACCGCGCCTTTGCGAATGAGAAAATCAGCTTTATCTGGGATTCTGTAGTGAAGGAAATCAAGGGTGAAAACAGAGTAGAATCTGTCGTTTTTGAAAATGTGAAAACAGGTCAAGTGACAGAACAAGCCTTCGGTGGTGTCTTTATCTATGTTGGATTGGATCCTCTTAGCGATTTTGTTAAAGAATTGAATATCCAAGATCAGGCAGGTTGGATTGTGACAGATAACCACATGAAAACTGCAGTTGACGGTATCTTTGCAGTTGGAGATGTTCGCCAGAAAGACCTTCGTCAAGTGACAACAGCAGTTGGAGATGGAGCTATCGCTGGTCAAGAAGCTTATAAATTTATCACAGAACATAGTTAATACACTTCTAAAATCTCTTCAAACCACGTTAGCTTCGCTTTACCGTAGGTATGGGTACTGACTTCGTCAGTTCTATCCACAACTTCAAAACAGTGTTTTGAGCTGACTTCGTCAGTCTTATCTACAACCTCAAAGCAGTGCTTTGAGCTGTCTACAGCAAGCTTCCTAGTTTGCTCTTTGATTTTCATTGAGTATAATCATAAAAAGTTTCCAATCAGATGACTGGAAACTTTTTTATAGTCTATTTCGAAAAACTTCGTACATGAGGATGGCTGCAGCAACACTGGCATTGAGACTTTGAACATGTCCATTCATAGGAATGGTAATCATCTCATCAACTTGTTTTTTGATGTTGCTAGAGATGCCTTTTCCTTCATTTCCGATGATGAGGGCGATTTTCCCTTTTGTATTCCACTTGTGGCAAGGAGTACCATTCATATCCGTTCCAAAGGTCCAGAACCCTTCATCCTTGAGTTTGTCTAAGGTTTGACTGAGGTTGGTCACTCGGGCAATTGGAACGTGTTCAATAGCACCTGTGGCCGTTTTGGCAACGACAGGAGTAACTCCGACAGCACGGTGCTTGGGAATGATGACACCTGAAACGTTGGTCGCATCGGCTGTTCGCAAGATAGAACCTAGATTATGGGGATCAGTTAGACCATCCAGAATCAATAGCAGTGGATTTTCTTCTTGGCGTGTTTTGGCAAGGATGTGATCCAGCTCGCTATAGGCAAATTCAGACACTCGTAGAACAAAACCTTGATGAACAGCACCTTCAGTCATCTCAGTGAGGGATTTTTTTGAGGTCCAAGAAATGGATACCTTCTTTTCTGTAGCCAGTTCCTTGACTTTCTCAACATTCTTACCTCGGAGATCTTCTTGGAGGTAAAGTTTGTTCCCTGTGTTTGCAAGGAGGGCTTCGGTAACGGCGTGGACGCCATAGACAATATCATTTGTTTTCATGCCTCTATTATAACACAAAACCCCGTCTTGCAACGGGATTTTATTTATTCAAGAATCAGTAGACCATCTTTAACTTCAAATGGGTCTTTTTCATTGATACGATCGTAAAACATGATTCCGTTGATGTGGTCAATTTCATGCTGAACAACGATGGAGTTGTAGCCTTTGAGCTTGATACGGTGTTTTTCGCCGTCCTTGTCAAAGTAGTCAACAGTAACGCGAGCATGGCGAACAACATAGCCAGGCACATTGCGGTCAACAGAGAGGCAACCTTCTCCTTCGCCAAGAGCAGCGTCTTGAACAGAGTGAGAGACGATTTTTGGATTGTACATAATGGCTTGTAAGTCGTAGGCTTCCTGCGGAGTTTCACCTTCTTCAACAATGTTTGGTACCAAAACAGCGATAATACGTTTTGAGATATCTAATTGAGGAGCAGCAAGTCCAACACCACCTCGGAGCCCCATCTTTTCAGCCATGACAGGATCTTGGGAATGTTTGAGGAATTGCATCATCTTTTCACCGAGAATGATTTCCTGGTCAGACAAGGGGAAAGTGACTTCCTCAGCAACCGCGCGTAGAGTTGGATTTCCCTCGCGGATAATATCTTTCATATCAATTAAGTGAGCAGCTTTTGTAATACGTTCTATTGCAGACATTTTCTCTCCTTTCATTACCTCTACATGATATCACAAAATGACAAGGATTGAAAGTATTACAGCCTTTAGGATTTATAGAAAATAGATAGGAAGTTCAATTCAATTGTGAAAGAAATACTTATCTGTGATATAATAAAAAGAAAAGGCTTGCATTAGAAAGTAGGGAGAATGAAGATGCAAAGAAGACAAGATAGACATAAACGTGGACCAGTTTTTCATTTTGTGAGAGGCTTTGTAAACTTTTTTAGGAGTTATCGCAAGTGGAGCAATAAGGGATTTGTGGCGATACTCTTGCTAGCAGTTGCTTTATCAATGGGCTTGGTCTTGTTGTTTGAAAGCTTCCAAGGAATCCCCTTAACCAGTCAAAAAAAGGATGCCATTTCTCAAGAAGCAAATAAGACCAATCAAAATACTAAAGATCAGGAAGAGGAAAAAACTGCTAGAATTATGGCCAATGGGGACCTCCTTTATCATATTCCTATTTATCGTTCGGCTTTAAAAGAAGATGGGACCTATGATTTTCATGAGAATTTTGATTATGTGAAACCATGGCTCAAACAAGCAGACCTAATTATAGGTGATTTTGAAGGTACTGTGAACAAGGACCACTATTTGGCAGGTTATCCTCTATTTAATGCACCTGGTGAAGTTATGGATGCCATCAAGGATGCCGGTTATCAAGTGCTAGACTTGGCGCATAACCATATCCTAGATTCACAAATAGAAGGTGTGGTTTCAACAGCAGATGCTATTGAGAAGGCAGGAATGACACCTATTGGAGTGTATACGCATGAGTCACGTGATCAAGCTCCACTGGTTATCAAGGAAGTGAACGGCATCAAGGTTGCACTTTTGGCCTATTCTTATGGTTTTAATGGAATTGAGCAAAGTATTTCTCAAGAAGACTATAACCGCTATCTTTCAGACCTAAATGAAGACAAGATGAAGGCTGAAATTGAACGAGCAGAGAAGGAAGCGGATATCACCATTATCATGCCTCAGATGGGTGTGGAATATCGCTTGGAACCAACTGAAGAACAAAAGGCTCTTTATCACAAGATGATCGATTGGGGAGCTGATATTATCTTTGGAGGGCACCCTCACGTAGTTGAACCATCTGAAACGGTTGAAAAAGATGGGGACAAGAAACTCATTATCTATTCAATGGGGAACTTCATTTCCAATCAACGAATTGAAACCATGCAAGATGAAGAGAATGCTAAGTGGACAGAGCGTGGCGTGCTCATGGATGTGACTGTTAAGAAAAAAGCCGGTAAGACGACAATCGAAACTGCCAAAGCGCATCCTTCTTGGGTAAACCGTACACCAAAAGGAACCTATTCTCCAGAAGGTTATCCACTATTCCTATACCAAACTTATATCTTAGAAGATTTTATCGAGGGTGGTAGTCATCGTGACCAGTTAGATGAAGCGACTAAGGAACGAATTGATACAGCCTACAAAGAAATGAACGAACATGTGGGATTGAAGTGGGACTAGCTTGAATCCAGAGGAAAGTAAATGACGATTAAGGTAATTGCAACAGATATGGATGGGACCTTGCTGGATGCTAGAGGCCAGCTTGATCTCCCACGTTTGGAAAAGATTTTAGATCAGTTGGATCAAAGGGGTATTCGTTTTGTCATTGCGACTGGGAATGAAATTCACCGCATGAGGCAACTACTGGAGCACTTGGTCGATCGGGTGGTTCTGGTTGTTGCAAACGGTGCTCGTATTTTTGAAAACAATGAACTGATTCAGGCTCAGACTTGGGATGATGCCATTGTCGATAAGGCTTTGGCTCATTTTAAGGGTCGAGCGTGTCAGGATCAGTTTGTTGTAACGTCTATGAAGGGTGGTTTCGTCAAAGAAGGTACGATTTTTACAGATCTTGAAAGTTTTATGACTCCAGAAATGATTGAAAAATTCTACCAACGGATGCAATTTGTGGATGAGTTAACATCTGACCTCTTTGGTGGTGTTCTCAAGATGAGTATGGTTGTTGGTGAGGAACGTTTGAGTTCGGTTTTGGAAGAAATCAATGACCTCTTTGATGGCTGTGTTCGTGCTGTATCGAGTGGCTATGGTTGCATTGATATCCTTCAAGCTGGGATTCATAAAGCATGGGGCTTGGAAGAATTACTCAAGCGTTGGGACTTGAACCCCCAACAAATTATGGCTTTTGGTGACAGTGAAAATGATGTTGAAATGCTTGAAATGGCTGGAATTGCCTATGCGATGGAAAATGCTGATGATAAAGCCAAAGCTGTGGCTACTGCTCTAGCGCCAGCCAATAGCCAAGGAGGAGTTTATCAAGTCTTGGAAAACTGGTTAGAAAAAGGAGAATGAAGTGGCAGTACAGTTATTAGAAAATTGGTTACTAAAGGAACAAGAAAAAATCCAAACCAAGTATCGTCACTTAAATCAAGTTTCTGTTGTAGAGCCAGACATTCTTTTTATTGGGGATTCCATTGTCGAATATTATCCTCTGCAGGAACTATTTGGGACTTCGAAGACAATTGTCAATCGAGGAATTCGTGGCTATCAGACAGGGCTGTTATTAGAAAATCTTGATGCGCATCTTTATGGTGGAGCAGTAGATAAAATTGTCCTTTTGATTGGGACAAATGATGTCGGAAAAGATGTGCCTGTGAATGAGGCTCTCAATAATCTCGAAGCTATCATACAATCCATTACTCGCGATTATCCATTGACTGAGATTAAATTGCTTTCCATTTTGCCAGTCAATGAGGGAGAGGAGTACAAGCAGATAGTCTATATCCGCACGAATGAAAAAATCCAGAAATGGAATCAAGCCTATCAAGAGCTTGCTTCTGCCTATATGCAGGTAGAATTTGTGCCAGTTTTTGATAGTTTGACAGACCAGGCAGGTCAACTCAAAAAAGATTATACAACTGATGGGTTGCACCTTAGTGTTGCTGGTTATCAGGTTTTGACAAAATCTTTGAAAGACTATCTTTTGTAGTTAATTGCTTTCCTTTTTGCATTTTTGTGTTAGATAAGGTATAATGGTTTTATTGTCTTTTGGGGTCGTTACGGATTCGACAGGCATTATGAGGCATATTTTGCGACTCGTGTGGCGACGTAAACGCTCAGTTAAATATAACTGCAAAAAATAACACTTCTTACGCTCTAGCTGCCTAAAAACCAGCAGGCGTGACCCGATTTGGATTGCTCGTGTTCAATGACAGGTCTTATTATTAGCGAGATACGATCAAGTCTTGTCTAGCGGCTTGATAAGAGATTGATAGACTCGCGGTTTCTAGGCTTGAGTTATGTGTCGAGGGACTGTTAAACGAATACATAACCTATGGTTGTAGACAAATATGTTAGCAGATGTTTGGACGTGGGTTCGACTCCCACCGGCTCCATTGATAATTTACATTGTTTTGTAAATCTTTCTAAAACGTTGTTTTTACAACGTTTTTTATTTTATTCTTTGGTATTCTTTTGCAAAAAAAGAATACAACATTTTGTTGTATCCTAAATATTAAATCAAGTCCTGAATTTTCTTAAGTTTTTATCATATTTTCTGTTATAATTAAGGTGCCTTAAGAAAAATAATGAAAAAACTAAATGTTTTTCATATAGTTTTCATTTTTGTGTTATAATTAAGGTGCCTTAAGAAAAATATTAAGGTGCCTTAAGAAAAATAATGAAAAAACT
>NZ_KV802691.1:0-22448 GCF_001810785.1 Streptococcus sp. HMSC073F11 | reverse complement strand
GAAAAAACTAAATGTTTTTCATATAGTTTTCATTGTTTTAATAGTTTAAAGTCAATCTTATTTTTCTCTAATAGAAAATAATGAAAAAGTAGGTTTAGAAAGAGGTAAGTATCTATGTCTTCTCATAAAAAAGTGTCACTCTCTGAGATTAATCAATCTATCGATACTCCAAATAACAATCATTTCTGGCAAAATTTAAATGCCTTTTTAGGTCCGGGTGCTCTTGTCGCAGTTGGTTATATGGATCCAGGAAACTGGATTACCAGTGTAGTCGGTGGTGCTTCCTATAAGTATAGTCTCTTGTTTGTTATCTTGATTTCATCTCTCATTGCCATGCAACTTCAGCAGATGGCAGGAAAGCTTGGTATTGTAACCCAGATGGACCTGGCTCAAGCAACGGCTCATCATTCACCTAAATGGCTTCGTTATAGTCTATGGGTGATTTTAGAATTAGCCTTGATGGCGACAGATCTGGCAGAAGTTCTAGGTTCAGCGATTGCTCTCAATCTTCTCTTTAAGATTCCGATTATGATAGCAATTCTCTTGACCGTGTTGGATGTTTTTCTCTTATTGCTTCTGATGAAATTTGGCTTTAAGAAGATTGAAGCTATTGTGACAACACTGATTTTAACCATTCTAGCAATTTTTACCTATCTGGTAGCTTTGTCACATCCAAGCTTCCAAGGAATCGTTGAGGGTTATCTACCGAATGCAACCTTATTTGAAAGTCCCTTGCCAGGGCATGAAAGTCAATTAACCTTGGCACTAGGGATCGTGGGAGCAACGGTTATGCCCCATAACCTCTATTTGCATTCTTCCTTGTCTCAAACTCGGAAAATCAATCACAAGGACAAGAATGATGTTCGAAAAGCCGTGCGCTTTATGACCTGGGATTCAAATCTCCAATTATCCTTGGCCTTTGTGGTTAACTCCCTTCTATTAATTCTCGGGGCGGCTCTCTTTTTCGGCCATGCATCTGAGATTTCTGCCTTCTCTCAAATGTATAATGCCTTGCAGGATTCTACTATTGCAGGAGCTATAGCTAGCTCGACCTTATCAACCTTGTTTGCCTTGGCTTTATTAGCCAGTGGTCAAAATTCGACAATTACGGGTACCTTGACTGGACAAATCGTTATGGAAGGTTTCTTGCATATGAGATTACCTCAATGGTTCATTCGTTTGGCAACTCGTCTCTTTGCCTTGTTGCCTGTCATGATTGTAGCGGTTCTGTTTGGTCATCAGGAAAAAACATTGGATCAGTTATTGGTTTATTCACAAGTCTTTCTTTCGATTGCTCTTCCATTTTCAATCTTCCCACTGATTTATCTAACTTCTAAGAAATCACTGATGGGAGAATTTACCAATGCCAAATGGAATACCATCCTTGGCTATATCGTTTCCATTATCTTAACAATTCTCAATGTGAAATTGTTATTTGATATTTTCTAAGAAATTCACCCGAGTTATAAAACAAGCATATAAGAAAAAAGATACCCAAGATTTCTTGGGTATCTTTTTTAAAATAAACGGAAGACATGGGATTCGAACCCACGCACGCTGTTACACGCCTACCGCGTTTCCAACACGGCCTCTTAAGCCTCTTGAGTAATCTTCCAATACTTACTCAAATAGTCTACCATAAAGGCCCTTATCTTGCAATAAAAATTCTAGAAATAAGGAAAATGATAGATTTTGAAAGAAAATGATAAAAAATGCTTGACTTTTAAATAAAGTGTGATAGAATGAATAGTGTAAACGATAACAGGAGGTGATTCGGTGTTAAAAACAGAGCGGAAGCAGCTGATTTTAGAGGAGTTAAATCAACATCATGTAGTTTCTCTAGAAAAATTAGTTAGTTTGCTAGAGACCTCAGAATCAACGGTTCGAAGAGATTTGGATGAGTTGGAAGCGGAAAACAAGCTTCGTCGCGTACATGGTGGAGCAGAATTGCCTCACTCTTTGCAGGAAGAAGAAACCATTCAAGAAAAATCTGTCAAAAACCTTCAAGAGAAGAAGTTGCTGGCTCAGAAAGCAGCCTCTCTCATCAAGGAACAAGATGTCATCTTTATCGATGCTGGAACAACAACTGCTTTTTTGATTCATGAATTGGTCAATAAGAATGTTACAGTCGTGACCAACTCGATTCACCATGCCGCACAGTTGGTTGAAAAGCAGATTCCAACTGTCATGGTTGGAGGAAGTGTCAAGATGGCAACAGATGCTAGCATCGGGGGCGTTGCTCTTAACCAGATTAACCAATTGCACTTTGATCGTGCCTTTATCGGGATGAATGGTGTGGACGATGGCTATTATACAACTCCTGATATGGAAGAGGGTGCTGTGAAGCGCGCTATTTTAGAGAATGCCAAACAGACCTATGTCTTGGTTGATTCGTCAAAAATTGGACAAACTTGCTTTGCCAAGGTAGCACCACTCAAACGAGCTATTGTTATCACAAGTCAAGGGCATGAGCTCTTGCAGGCTATTAAGGAGAAAACGGAGGTAATAGAAGTATGATTTATACAGTCACACTCAATCCATCCATTGACTATATCGTTCGTTTGGACCAAGTCCAAGTCGGTAGTGTCAATCGAATGGATAGTGATGATAAGTTTGCTGGAGGGAAAGGAATCAATGTCAGTCGTGTCTTGAAACGCTTGGATATTCCAAATACAGCGACTGGATTTATCGGAGGTTTTACTGGTAAATTTATCACAGATACTTTGGCTGATGAAGCAATCGAGACACGTTTTGTCCAAGTGGCAGAAGATACTCGTATCAATGTTAAAATCAAAGCAGACCAAGAGACAGAAATCAACGGAACGGGTCCAAATGTCGAACCAGCCCAGTTAGAAGAATTGAAAGCTATTTTATCTAGTCTGACAGCAGATGATACGGTTGTGTTTGCGGGTTCGAGTGCTAAAAACCTAGGAAATGTCATCTACAAGGATTTGATTGCCTTGACGCGGCAGACTGGTGCGCAAGTGGTTTGTGACTTTGAAGGACAGACCTTGATTGATAGTTTGGACTACCAGCCACTTTTGGTCAAACCAAATAATCACGAGCTTGGAGCGATTTTTGGAGTGAAACTCGAAAGTTTAGATGAAATTGAGAAATACGCTCGAGAACTCCTAGCTAAAGGTGCTCAAAATGTGATTATCTCTATGGCTGGTGATGGTGCCCTTCTTGTCACATCTGAGGGAGCTTACTTCGCCAAACCTATCAAGGGAACAGTCAAAAATTCAGTTGGAGCTGGTGACTCTATGGTTGCTGGATTTACAGGTGAATTTGTCAAATCTAAAGATGTAGTAGAATCCTTCAAATGGGGAGTAGCTTGCGGAACTGCAACTACCTTCTCGGATGACTTGGCAACAGCAGAATTTATTAAAGAAACATATGAAAAAGTTGAGGTAGAAAAAAGATGAAAATTCAAGACCTATTGAGAAAAGATGTTATGTTGCTGGATTTGCAGGCGACTGAAAAAACAGCTGTCATTGAAGAGATGATTAAAAGTTTAACAGACCACGGTTATGTGACAGATTTTGAAATCTTTAAAGAAGGAATTTTGGCGCGTGAAGCTTTGACTTCTACAGGCTTGGGTGACGGAATCGCTATGCCTCACAGCAAAAACGCTGCTGTCAAAGAGGCGACTGTTCTCTTTGCTAAGTCAAACAAGGGTGTTGACTACGAGAGCTTGGATGGGCAACCAACAGACCTCTTCTTCATGATTGCGGCTCCAGAAGGTGCCAATGATACTCACTTAGCAGCCTTGGCAGAATTGTCCCAATACTTGATGAAAGACGGTTTTGCTGATAAACTTCGTCAAGCAATATCAGCTGACCAAGTTATCGAACTTTTTAACCAAGCTTCAGAAAAAACTGAAGAGCCTGTTCAAGTACCTGCTAATAACTCGGGTGACTTTATCGTAGCTGTTACAGCTTGTACAACAGGTATTGCCCACACTTACATGGCTCAAGAAGCTCTTCAAAAAGTAGCTGCTGAAATGGGTGTTGGGATCAAGGTTGAGACTAATGGTGCTAGCGGTGTTGGAAATCAACTAACTGCAGAAGATATCCGCAAGGCTAAAGCTGTTATCATCGCAGCAGACAAGGCCGTTGAAATGGATCGTTTCGATGGCAAACCATTGATCAATCGTCCAGTTGCTGACGGTATCCGTAAAACAGAAGAATTGATTAACTTGGCTCTTTCAGGAGATGCTGAAGTCTACCGTGCTGCTAATGGAGCAAAAGCTTCGACAGCAAGCAACGAAAAACAAAGCCTTGGTGGTGCCTTCTACAAACACTTGATGAGTGGTGTATCTCAAATGTTGCCATTCGTTATAGGTGGTGGTATCATGATTGCCCTTGCCTTCTTGATTGACGGTGCTTTGGGTGTTCCAAATGAAAATCTTGGTAATCTTGGTTCCTACCATGAGCTAGCTTCTATGTTTATGAAAATTGGTGGAGCTGCCTTTGGTTTGATGCTCCCAGTCTTTGCAGGTTATGTTGCCTACTCTATCGCTGAAAAACCAGGTTTGGTAGCAGGTTTCGTGGCTGGTGCTATTGCCAAAGAAGGTTTTGCCTTTGGTAAAATTCCTTATGCCGCAGGTGGTGAAGCAACTTCAACTCTTGCAGGTGTCTCATCTGGTTTCCTAGGTGCCCTTGTTGGTGGATTTATCGCAGGTGCTTTAGTTCTTGCTATCAAGAAATACGTTAAAGTTCCTCGTTCACTCGAAGGTGCTAAATCAATTCTTCTCTTGCCACTTCTTGGAACAATCTTGACTGGATTTGTCATGCTAGCTGTGAATATCCCAATGGCAGCAATCAATACTGCTATGAATGACTTCCTAGGCGGTCTTGGAGGAGGTTCAGCTGTCCTTCTTGGTATCGTCCTTGGTGGAATGATGGCTGTTGACATGGGTGGACCAGTTAACAAAGCGGCTTATGTATTTGGTACAGGTACGCTTGCAGCGACTGTTTCTTCAGGTGGTTCTGTGGCTATGGCAGCAGTTATGGCTGGAGGAATGGTGCCACCACTTGCCATCTTTGTCGCAACTCTTCTCTTTAAAGACAAATTTACTAAGGAAGAACGCAACTCTGGTTTGACAAACATCATCATGGGCTTGTCATTTATCACTGAGGGAGCGATTCCGTTTGGTGCAGCTGACCCAGCTCGTGCGATCCCAAGCTTCATCCTTGGTTCAGCAGTAGCAGGTGGACTCGTTGGTCTTACTGGTATCAAACTAATGGCGCCACACGGAGGAATCTTCGTTATCGCCCTTACTTCTAATGCTCTTCTTTACCTCGTGTCTGTCTTGGTAGGAGCAATCGTAAGTGGTGTAGTCTATGGTTACCTACGCAAACCACAAGCATAAAAAATAGAAAAATGAAAAGATTGTACCGTTTGGTGCAGTCTTTTTCTCTTTCCGAAATGCCTGTGAAATATGGTATAATAGAAGAATGGCAAACAAGAATACAAGTAAAACAAGACGGAGACCGTCTAAAGCAGAACTCGAAAGAAAAGAAGCGATTCAACGAATGTTGATTTCGTTGGGAATCGCCCTTTTATTGATTTTTGCAGCCTTTAAATTAGGGGCTGCAGGTATCACCCTTTACAATCTAATTCGCTTGCTGGTAGGTAGCCTAGCTTATTTGGCAATATTTGGTATCCTGCTCTATCTCTTCTTTTTCAAGTGGATACGAAAACAGGAAGGACTCTTATCAGGATTTTTCACCATATTTGCTGGCTTACTCTTGATTTTTGAGGCCTACTTGGTTTGGAAATATGGTTTGGACAAGTCGGTCTTAAAAGGAACTATGGCTCAGGTTGTGACTGATTTGACTGGTTTTCGAACGACCAGTTTTGCTGGTGGAGGCTTGATTGGTGTTGGACTCTATGTGCCAACAGCCTTTCTCTTCTCAAATATCGGTACTTACTTTATTGGTTCTATCTTGATTTTAGTGGGTGCTCTCCTAGTCAGTCCTTGGTCTGTTTACGATATTGCTGAATTTTTCAGTAGAGGCTTTGCCAAATGGTGGGAAGGGCATGAGCGTCGAAAAGAGGAACGATTTGTTAAACAAGAAGAAAAAGCTCGCCAAAAGGCTGAGGAAGAGGCTAGATTAGAAAAAGAAGAGGCTGAAAAAGCCTTACTCGATATGCCTCCTGTTGATATGGAAACGGGTGAAATTCTGACAGAAGATGTTGTTCTTGACGTTCCATCTGTTCCGGAAGAAGAGTGGGTAGAACCAGAAATCATCCTGCCTCAAGCTGAACATGAATTCCCTGAACATGAGGAGGTCTTTGATGATGAAGATGTACAAGTTGATTTTTCAGCCAAGGAGGCTCTTGAATATAAACTTCCAAGCTTACAACTCTTTGCCCCAGATAAACCAAAAGACCAGTCGAAAGAGAAGAAGATTGTTCGAGAAAATATCAAAATCCTAGAAGAAACCTTTGCTAGCTTTGGTATCAAGGTAACGGTTGAACGGGCTGAAATTGGGCCGTCAGTGACCAAGTATGAAGTCAAGCCAGCAGTCGGTGTACGGGTTAACCGCATTTCCAATCTAGCAGATGACCTCGCTCTAGCCTTGGCAGCCAAGGATGTCCGGATTGAGGCTCCAATACCTGGTAAATCCTTAGTCGGGATTGAGGTTCCTAACTCTGAGATTGCGACGGTATCCTTCCGCGAACTATGGGAACAATCTCAAACGAAAGCAGAAAATCTCTTAGAAATTCCTCTAGGAAAGGCAGTTAATGGCACCGCAAGAGCTTTTGACCTTTCCAAGATGCCCCACTTGCTAGTTGCAGGTTCAACGGGTTCAGGGAAGTCAGTAGCTGTTAACGGCATTATCGCTAGCATCCTCATGAAGGCGAGACCTGACCAAGTTAAGTTTATGATGGTCGATCCTAAGATGGTTGAGTTGTCTGTTTACAATGATATTCCCCACCTCTTGATTCCAGTCGTGACCAATCCACGTAAGGCCAGCAAGGCTTTGCAAAAGGTCGTGGATGAAATGGAAAATCGTTATGAACTCTTTGCCAAGGTTGGAGTTCGTAATATTGCAGGCTTTAATGCCAAGGTAGAAGAGTTCAATGCCCAGTCTGAGTACAAGCAAATTCCGCTACCGCTCATTGTCGTGATTGTGGATGAGTTGGCTGACCTTATGATGGTTGCCAGCAAGGAAGTGGAAGATGCCATCATTCGTCTTGGGCAGAAGGCGCGGGCTGCAGGTATCCACATGATTCTTGCAACCCAGCGTCCATCCGTTGATGTCATCTCTGGTCTGATCAAGGCCAATGTCCCATCTCGAGTGGCTTTTGCGGTATCATCAGGTACAGACTCGCGCACCATCTTGGATGAAAATGGAGCTGAGAAACTGCTTGGTCGAGGAGATATGCTCTTTAAACCAATCGATGAAAATCATCCAGTTCGTCTCCAAGGATCCTTTATCTCGGATGATGATGTTGAACGCATCGTAAACTTTATCAAGGCTCAGGCAGATGCGGACTACGATGAGAGTTTTGATCCAGGTGAGGTTTCTGAAAATGAAGGTGAATTCTCAGATGGTGAAACTGGTGGAGATCCGCTTTTTGAAGAAGCCAAAGCTTTGGTCATTGAGACCCAGAAAGCCAGCGCATCTATGATTCAGCGTCGTTTGTCAGTTGGATTTAATCGTGCGACCCGTCTCATGGAAGAGCTTGAGATGGCAGGTGTCATTGGCCCAGCTGAAGGTACCAAACCAAGAAAAGTTTTACAACAATAAAAAAATAGCTTCTTTCCAAGTTTGGAAGGAGGCTATTTTAGTGATTATTGATTAGTTTTATTTTCCGAAGTTGGACTATTGGACTGTTTTTCATTTTCAGTAGTAGGCTTACTTGGAGTAGGAGTAGAAGAATCCTGAGTTGTTGCTTTCTGCTCTTCTTTTTTCTCTTCCTTGACGCTAGCTTTTGGCGTTTCCTCTTGCTGTGTTTTTTCTTGAGAAGTGTTATTTTCCTTATTGGGACTAGTGTTTTCCTGAGGGGATTCCTTTTGAATTTCTTTGACAATGGTTGTCGTCTGGCTTGTCGTAGGTTCTTTTTTAGTATTTTTGTTATTATCCAAGGCGTTCATAATCGTGATACTTGCGGTAATTAAGCCAAGGATACTACCGATAGTAGCAACGGTTTTTTGAAAGACTGTAAAGCCTTTTTTGATGTGTTCTGTTTTTGGTTTTGAAGTTCTACGATAATTAGACATGCATTCTCTCCTTTAATTAAAATTTATTATACCGCATTTCTTTAAAAAAATCTTAAAAAAAGAGGAATTGCCCTTTCTTGTCGCAAGCTCCGTTTCATGATACAATAGAAGGAGTGATTTTAGAAAGCGTGAGAAAACATGATTTACTTTGATAATTCGGCGACGACCAAGCCCTATCCTGAAGCCCTTGAAACTTATATGCAGGTCGCTTCAAAAATTTTAGGAAATCCATCTAGTCTCCATCGTTTGGGAGACCAGGCAACACGAATCTTAGATGCTTCCCGTCAACAGATTGCGGATTTAATCGGTAAGAAAAGTGAGGAAATCTTCTTTACTTCTGGTGGGACAGAAGGAGATAACTGGGTTATCAAGGGTGTGGCCTTTGAAAAGGCTCAGTTTGGAAAGCACATCATTGTATCAGCCATTGAACATCCGGCAGTCAAAGAGTCAGCCCTTTGGTTGAAAAGTCAAGGATTTGAAGTAGATTTTGCTCCAGTTGATAACAAAGGATTTGTAGATGTTGAAGCGTTATCAGATTTGATAAGACCTGATACGACCCTCGTTTCCGTCATGGCTGTGAACAATGAAATCGGCTCGATTCAACCTATTCAAGCTATTTCAGAACTATTGGCAGACAAGCCAACTATTTCCTTCCACGTTGATGCGGTTCAGGCACTTGCCAAGATTCCGACTGAAAAGTATCTGACAGAACGAGTGGATTTTGCGACTTTCTCTAGTCACAAGTTTCACGGAGTTCGAGGTGTTGGATTTGTCTATATCAAGTCTGGCAAGAAGATTACGCCTCTGTTGACTGGTGGTGGTCAGGAGCGTGATTATCGTTCAACAACTGAAAATGTGGCAGGAATTGCAGCGACAGCCAAGGCTCTCCGTTTGTCTATGGAAAAGCTAGGTTTCTTTACTAGCAAGACTGGGCAGATGAAGGCAGTGATTCGCCAAGCCCTTCTGGACTATCCAGATATTTTTGTCTTTTCAGATGAGGAAGACTTTGCCCCTCATATTCTGACTTTTGGAATCAAGGGTGTTCGTGGTGAAGTCATCGTTCACGCCTTTGAAGACTATGATATTTTTATCTCAACGACCTCTGCTTGTTCGTCAAAGGCAGGAAAACCAGCCGGAACCCTGATTGCTATGGGAGTGGACAAGGATAAGGCTCAGTCAGCTGTGCGTTTAAGCCTAGACCTTGAAAATGATATGAGTCAGGTCGAGCAGTTTTTGACCAAGTTAAAATTAATTTACAATCAAACTAGAAAAGTAAGATAGGAGCATTCATGCAGTATTCAGAAATTATGATTCGCTACGGAGAGTTGTCAACCAAGGGTAAAAATCGTATGCGTTTCATCAATAAACTTCGCAATAATATATCAGACGTTTTGTCTATCTATCCCCAAGTTAAGGTAACGGCAGATCGTGACCGTGCCCACGCTTACCTCAATGGAGCAGATTACACAGCAGTAGCAGAATCGCTCAAACAAGTTTTTGGAATTCAAAACTTTTCCCCTGTTTATAAGGTTGAAAAATCTGTAGAAGTTCTGAAGTCTGCTGTCCAAGAGATTATGCAGGACATCTACAAGGATGGCATGACCTTTAAAATTTCTGGCAAGCGTAGCGACCACAACTTTGAGTTGGATAGTCGTGAACTCAATCAAACACTTGGAGGAGCTGTTTTCGAAGCCATTCCAAATGTGCAAGCTCAAATGAAAAGTCCTGACATCAATCTTCAGGTGGAAATCCGTGAAGAAGCAGCCTATCTTTCTTATGAAACCATTCGTGGGGCTGGTGGTTTGCCAGTTGGAACTTCAGGTAAAGGGATGCTCATGTTGTCAGGAGGGATCGACTCACCTGTAGCAGGTTATCTTGCACTTAAGCGTGGGGTGGATATTGAGGCTGTTCATTTTGCCAGCCCACCTTACACGAGTCCAGGCGCTCTTAAAAAAGCCCAAGATTTGACCCGTAAATTAACCAAGTTTGGGGGAAATATCCAGTTTATCGAAGTACCTTTCACAGAGATTCAAGAGGAAATCAAGGCCAAAGCGCCAGAAGCTTACTTGATGACTCTAACGCGTCGTTTTATGATGCGGATTACAGATCGTATTCGTGAGGTACGAAATGGTTTAGTTATCATCAATGGGGAAAGCCTAGGTCAAGTAGCCAGCCAAACCTTGGAGAGCATGCAGGCTATCAATGCAGTTACCAACACTCCCATCATCCGTCCAGTTGTGACAATGGATAAGTTGGAAATCATTGACATTGCTCAGGAAATTGACACCTTTGAAATTTCTATCCAGCCTTTTGAAGACTGTTGTACCATTTTTGCGCCAGATCGTCCGAAAACAAATCCTAAGATTAAGAATGCGGAGCAGTATGAAGCTCGCATGGATGTTGAAGGTTTAGTTGAGCGAGCTGTAGCTGGAATCATGATTACTGAGATTACACCGCAGGCTGAAAAAGATGAAGTGGATGACTTGATTGACAATCTGCTCTAATCAGAAAATCCAGAAGAATTTAGAAAAATAGATGAAAAAGTTAGTTTTTAATTCCAAAAGTGGAAGCAAAACTAACTTTTTTTCTATAATTGTGATATAATAAAATAAAATTTTGAATATAGAGAGTTTTCTGACAATGAATCAATCCTACTTTTATTTAAAAATGAAAGAACACAAACTCAAGGTTCCTTATACAGGTAAGGAACGCCGTGTACGTGTTCTTCTGCCTAAAGATTATGAGAAAGACACGGATCGTTCTTATCCTGTTGTTTACTTTCATGACGGGCAAAATGTTTTTTATAGCAAGGAGTCTTTCATTGGCCATTCATGGAAGATTATCCCAGCTATTAAGCGTAATCCTGATATCAGTCGCATGATTGTCGTCGCCATTGACAATGATGGTATGGGGCGGATGAATGAGTATGCGGCTTGGAAGTTCCAAGAATCTCCTATCCCAGGACAGCAATTTGGCGGTAAGGGCGTGGAGTATGCCGAGTTTGTTATGGAGGTGGTCAAGCCATTTATCGATGAGACCTACCGTACTAAAGCTGACCGCCAGCATACGGCTATGATTGGGTCTTCACTAGGAGGAAATATTACCCAGTTTATCGGTTTGGAATACCAAGACCAAATTGGTTGCTTGGGCGTCTTTTCATCTGCCAACTGGCTCCATCAAGAAGCCTTTAATCGCTATATTGAACGAAAGAAACTATCGCCTGACCAGCGTATCTTTATCTATGTTGGAACTGAAGAAGCAGATGATACGGACAAGACCCTGATGGCTGGTAATATCAAACAAGCCTATATCGATTCGTCTCTTCGGTATTACCATGATTTGATAGCAGGTGGGGTACACTTAGATAATCTTGTCTTGAAAGTTCAGTCTGGTGCCATCCATAGTGAAATCCCTTGGTCGGAGAATTTACCAGACTGTCTGAGATTTTTTGCAGAGAAATGGTAAGTTAGAAAAGGAGAAAGCCAATGCATATTGAAAACCTTAGCCACTGGAGTGGTCATCTCAACCGTGAAATGTACCTCAACCGTTATGGACATGCTGGGATTCCAGTTGTGGTTTTTGCTTCATCAGGTGGCAGTCACAATGAATACTATGATTTTGGCATGATTGATGCCTGTGCTTCCTTTATCGAGGAAGGCCGTGTTCAGTTCTTTACCCTATCCAGTGTAGACAGTGAGAGCTGGTTGGCCACTTGGAAACATGGTCATGACCAGGCGGAGATGCATCGTACCTACGAACGCTATGTGATTGAAGAGGCCATTCCTTTTATCAAGCATAAGACAGGTTGGTTTGATGGTATGATGACGACAGGTTGCTCGATGGGCGCCTACCATGCTGTCAATTTTTTCCTCCAGCATCCAGATGTCTTTACCAAGGTGATAGCTCTTAGTGGTGTTTACGACGCACGTTTCTTTGTCGGCGATTACTACAATGACGATGCTATTTACCAAAACTCGCCAGTAGATTATATCTGGAACCAGAACGACGGCTGGTTTATTGATCGTTATCGTCAGGCAGAGATTGTGCTGTGTACGGGTCTTGGTGCATGGGAACAAGACGGTCTACCATCTTTCTACAAGCTCAAAGAAGCCTTTGACCAGAAACAAATTCCAGCCTGGTTTGCTGAATGGGGACACGATGTCGCCCATGACTGGGAATGGTGGCGCAAACAAATGCCTTATTTCCTTGGAAATCTCTATTTATAAAAGGAGTTATCTATGAATTACCTTGTTATTTCTCCCTACTATCCGCAAAACTTTCAACAGTTTACCATTGAACTAGCCAATAAAGGCATTACCGTCTTGGGAATTGGTCAAGAACCATACGAGCAATTGGATGAACCTTTACGCAATAGCCTGACCGAGTATTTCCGTGTTGACAATCTTGAGAACATAGACGAAGTCAAACGTGCAGTTGCTTTTCTTTTCTATAAGCATGGCCCAATTGACCGCATCGAATCCCACAATGAATACTGGCTTGAGTTGGATGCAACACTCAGAGAACAATTCAATGTCTTTGGTGCCAAACCAGAGGATCTCAAAAAGACAAAATATAAGTCTGAAATGAAGAAACTCTTCAAAAAAGCTGGTGTCCCTGTAGTCCCTGGAGCTGTTATTAAGACGGAAGCAGATGTGGATCAAGCAGTGAAAGAAATCGGTCTTCCAATGATTGCCAAACCTGATAATGGAGTTGGGGCAGCCGCAACCTTTAAACTTGAGACTGAAGACGATATCAATCACTTCAAGGCCGAATGGGATCATTCAACTGTTTATTTCTTTGAAAAATTTGTCACTTCCAGCGAAATCTGTACCTTTGATGGGCTTGTGGACAAGGATGGTAAGATTGTCTTTTCAACAACCTTTGACTACGCCTATACACCGCTTGATCTCATGATGTATAAGATGGACAATTCCTACTATGTTCTTAAGGATATGGATCCCAAATTACGTAAATATGGTGAGGCTATCGTCAAAGAATTTGGTATGAAAGAACGGTTCTTCCATATCGAGTTCTTCCGTGAGGGGGACGATTACATTGCTATTGAGTACAATAACCGTCCCGCAGGTGGTTTTACAATTGATGTTTATAACTTTGCTCACTCTTTGGACCTCTATCGTGGTTATGCAGCTATTGTTGCGGGAGAAGAGTTTCCTGCATCAGAGTTTGCCCCTCAGTATTGTTTGGCTACTTCTCGCCGTGCAAATGCTCATTATGTCTATTCTGAGGAGGATTTACTTGCCAAATACAGTCAGCAGTTCAAAGTTAAAAAAATCATGCCAGCAGCCTTCGCGGAACTTCAAGGAGATTACCTTTATATGCTGACAACTCCGAGTCGACAAGAAATGGAACAGATGATTGCAGATTTCGGACAACGTCAAGAATAAGAACTATCGGATTAAGGAGAATGACCTTCTTAATCCTTTTGCTTTTTATAAGAAATAAAACCGCTTTCTTATATATTCTTTTAGAAAACCTGTTGCTAAAAGATATAAAAATTGATAGAATAAGGATTGTCTAAAAAATTTTAAGGAGAATCTATCAAATGGATTTCACATGGGCAATTAAATATGCCACTGAATTTTTGGGAACTGCTATTCTGGTCATTCTTGGAAATGGTGCAGTTGCCAACGTTGAACTTAAAGGTACGAAAGGTCACCAAAGTGGCTGGATCGTTATCGCTGTTGGTTATGGTATGGGGGTTATGATCCCAGCCTTGATGTTTGGTAACGTATCTGGTAACCACATTAACCCAGCCTTCACTCTTGGACTTGCGATCAGCGGTCTCTTCCCTTGGGCACAAGTTGCACCTTATATCATCGCACAAGTTTTGGGTGCTATCTTTGGTCAAGCCTTGGTTGTGGCAACACACCGCCCATACTACTTGAAAACTGAAAATCCAAACAACATCTTGGGTACTTTCTCAACAATTTCAAGTTTGGATAATGGTACAAAAGAATCACATTTTGCAGCAACTGTTAATGGTTTTGTAAACGAGTTTGTCGGTTCATTTGTTCTTTTCTTTGCAGCCCTTGGTATGACTAAAAACTTCTTTGGTGCTGAACTAGTATCAAAAGCACAAGCGGCTATTAATGCTCAAGTTGCACAAGCAACTACTCAAGGTCAAACCATTCCTCAAGAACAAGTAACAGCAGCACTTGACCAAGCTAAAGAACAAGTAGCACCATTTATGACATCTGGTCTTGGAATTGCTCACTTGGCACTTGGATTCCTTGTTATGGCTTTGGTAACATCACTTGGTGGACCTACAGGGCCTGCCTTGAACCCAGCCCGTGACTTGGGACCACGTCTCCTTCATGCTTTCCTTCCAAAATCAGTTCTTGGTGAGCACAAAGGCGATTCAAAATGGTGGTACTCTTGGGTACCAGTAGTAGCACCGATTGCAGCAGCAATTGCGGCAGTAGCTATCTTCAAATTCCTTTACCTATAAGAAATTGAAACCGAGGAAATCCTCGGTTTTTTAGATGAAATTTTACGAAAAAAAGGTAAATCTGAGCATAATTTCTTGTAAAAAATTCTAAAATCCTTTAAAATAAAAGAGTTGGAGGAATTTATGAATGTAAATCAGATTGTACGGATTATTCCTACTTTAAAAGTTAATAATAGAAAATTAAATGAAACATTTTATATTGAAACCCTTGGTATGAAGGCCTTGTTAGAAGAGTCAGCTTTTCTGTCACTAGGGGATCAAACAGGTCTTGAAAAGCTGGTTTTAGAAGAAGCTCCAAGTATGCGTACTCGTAAGGTAGAGGGAAGAAAAAAACTGGCTAGATTGATTATCAAGGTGGAAAATCCCTTGGAAATTGAAGGACTCTTATCTAAAACAGATTCGATTCATCAATTATATAAAGGTCAAAACGGCTACGCTTTTGAGATTTTTTCACCCGAAGATGATTTGATTTTGATTCATGCGGAAGATGACAGAGCAAGTCTAGTAGAAGTAGGAGAAAAGCCAGAATTTCAAACAGATCTGGAGTCAATTTCTTTAAGTAAATTTGAAATTTCTATGGAATTACACCTCCCAACGGATGTAGATAGTTTCTTGGAACTATCTGAAATTGGGGCGTCACTTGATTTTATCCCAGCACAGGGGCAGGATTTGACTGTGGACAATACGGTTACTTGGGACTTATCTATGCTCAAGTTCTTGGTCAATGAATTAGACATAGCAAGTCTTCGTAAGAAGTTTGAGTCTACAGAATATTTTATTCCTAAGTCTGAAAAATTCTTCCTTGGTAAAGATAGAAATAATGTTGAATTGTGGTTTGAAAAAGTATGAAGTGGACCAAGATTATTAAAAAAATAGAAGAACAAATCGAGGCAGGGATTTATCCTGGAGCCTCTTTTGCGTATTTTAAGGACCATCAATGGACGGAGTTCTATTTAGGCCAGAGTGACCCAGAACATGGCTTGCAGACTGAGGCAGGACTAGTTTATGATCTAGCTAGTGTCAGCAAGGTTGTTGGGGTTGGCACAGTTTTTACTTTTTTGTGGGAAAAAGGCAAATTAGATATTGACAGACCGGTGACCGATTTTTTACCTGAGAGTGATTATCCAGACATCACTATTCGCCAGCTCTTAACCCACGCTACAGATCTTGATCCATTTATTCCCAATCGTGATCTTTTAACAGCACCTGAATTAAAGGAAGCGATGTTTCATCTCAACAGACGAAGTCAGCCAGCCTTTCTTTATTCGGATGTTCATTTTTTGCTGTTGGGTTTTATTTTGGAAAGAATCTTTAATCAAGATTTGGATGTGATTTTACAAGAACAAGTTTGGAATCCTTGGAGAATGACGGAAACCCAATTTGGACCTGTTGAGCTTGCTGTTCCGACAGTTAGAGATGTAGAGGCAGGTCTGGTACATGATCCCAAGGCTCGTCTCCTGGGCAGACATGCTGGTAGTGCTGGTTTATTTTCGACTGTAAAGGATCTACAAATCTTTTTAGAACACTATTTATCAGATGATTTTGCAAGAGATTTGAGTCAAAATTTTTCTCCTTTGGATGACAAGGAACGTTCTTTGGCCTGGAATTTGGAAGGAGATTGGCTAGACCATACGGGCTATACAGGTACCTTTATCATGTGGAATCGCCAGAAGCAAGAAGCGGCTATTTTCCTATCGAATCGTACCTATGAAAAGGATGAGAGGGCTCAATGGATTGTAGACCGCAATCAAGTGATGGACTTGATTCGCAAAGAAGAGTAAGGAGAGACATGTCAAACAGTTTAAAAGGGACTCTATTAACAGTTGTGGCTGGGATTGCTTGGGGCTTGTCAGGAACGAGTGGCCAATACCTGATGGCGCACGGAATTTCGGCCCTGGTTTTGACCAACTTGCGTCTTTTAATCGCTGGTGGAATTCTCATGCTCTTGGCTTATGCTACTGCAAAAGATAGAATGCTGGCCTTTTTAAAGGATAGAAAGAGTTTGCTGTCTCTTCTCATTTTTGCTCTAATTGGTCTCTTCCTCAATCAATTTGCCTATCTAACTGCTATTCAGGAGACCAATGCAGGAACCGCGACGGTGCTTCAGTATGTTTGTCCTGTTGGGATTTTAATTTATAGCTGTATCAAGGATAAGGTGGCGCCGACACTGGGAGAGATTGTTTCTATCATATTAGCCATCGGAGGAACCTTCCTGATCGCAACACATGGGCAGTTGGACCAGTTATCTATGACACCTGCAGGTCTGTTCTGGGGCCTCTTTTCTGCTCTGACTTACGCCCTGTATATCATTTTGCCCATAACCTTGATTAAGAAGTGGGGTAGCAGTTTGGTCATTGGTGTGGGAATGGTCATAGCTGGTTTGGTCGCCCTTCCTTTTACAGGGGTTCTACAGGCCAATATACCGACTAGTCTTGATTTTCTCCTTGCTTTTGCGGGCATTATCCTTATCGGGACTGTCTTTGCCTATACAGCGTTCTTAAAAGGAGCCAGTCTGATTGGACCAGTTAAGTCAAGTTTGTTGGCTTCAATTGAGCCAATCTCGGCGGTTTTCTTTGCCTTCCTAATTATGAATGAACAATTTTATCCTATTGATTTTCTTGGCATGGCAATGATATTGTTTGCTGTAACTCTGATTTCTTTGAAAGATTTACTCTTAGAGAAATAAAAAAGACTCTTTGTCCGTGACAGAGAGTTTTTGCATAGTAATCTAATTATTTTCAAGATAAAATTCAAAGCGTTCGCCTACATACTGACTTTTTACGTATTCAAAAGCAGTACCATCTTCTAGGTAGGAAACCTGAGTCAAACCAAGAATAGCATGTCCTTTTTCAACTTCCAAATAGTGGGCAATCTTTTCTTTAGCAAGGCGAGCATAAATAGTCTGTTGAGATTTGCCTATACGGTAGCCGTGTTTTTGCAAGGTTTGGAAGAAATGACTGGTGATTTCTTCTTTTTTAAAGTCCTTAATGAATTTTTCAGGAATAGAAGCAACTTCATAAACCAGAGGAACTTGGTCGGCATAGCGAACACGTTCCATTCGGATAATATTTTCGGTAGGAGAAATTCCTAGCTTGGCAACTTCCTGTTCATTGGGAATGGTTTTTCTGTAGGAAATGAGTTGGCTAGAGGGTACTTTACCTTGGGACTTAACAATTTCAGTAAAACTGGTTGTCCCTCTCATCTTTTCTTGTACACGTGTACTGGATACAAAGGTGCCACTTCCTACACGGCGCTCTAAAACTCCTTCTTCGACCAAGAGGGAAATAGCTTGTCGGAGGGTCATGCGACTGACCTCAAACTGCTCTGCTAAATCTCTTTCACTGGGAAGTCTCTCACCAATAGCCCAACGATGTTCGTCAATATCCTTTTTAATCTGATCATGGATTTTCATATAAGCGGGTAGCATATTTTTCACTTCATTTCTATCTTTTCTCTATTGTACCCCAATAAACTAGAAAAAGTCAAACTTCGCCTTGTTTAGTTGGTAATTCGCCCTTATTTGTGATAGAATATTGAAAAAAGATATTTCTTTTGAGAAAGGAAAAAGATGAGCAACATTTCAACTGATTTGAAAGATGTAGAAAAAATCATCGTATTGGACTATGGTAGCCAATACAACCAGCTGATTTCACGCCGTATCCGTGAGATTGGTGTTTTTTCAGAACTAAAGAGCCATAAAATTTCAGCTGCTGAAGTTCGTGAAATCAATCCTGTAGGAATTATCCTATCAGGTGGTCCAAACTCTGTATACGAAGATGGTTCATTCGATATTGACCCAGAAATCTTCGAACTCGGAATTCCTATTTTGGGAATTTGTTACGGTATGCAGTTATTGACCCATAAACTTGGAGGAAAAGTTGTCCCTGCAGGTGATGCTGGAAATCGTGAATACGGTCAATCAACTCTTACACACACACCATCAGCTCTTTTTGAATCAACACCAGACGAGCAGACTGTTTTGATGAGCCATGGTGATGCGGTTACTGAGATTCCTTCTGACTTTGTTCGTACTGGAACATCAGCTGACTGCCCTTATGCAGCCATTGAAAACCCAGATAAACACATTTACGGTATCCAATTCCACCCAGAAGTTCGTCATTCTGTATACGGAAATGATATCCTTCGTAACTTTGCTCTTAACATCTGTAAAGCTAAAGGCGACTGGACAATGGATAACTTCATCGATATGCAAATCCAAAAAATCCGTGAAACCGTCGGTGACAAACGTGTCCTTCTTGGTCTATCAGGTGGGGTGGACTCATCTGTCGTTGGAGTTCTTCTCCAAAAGGCTATTGGCGATCAATTGATCTGTATCTTCGTAGACCACGGTCTTCTTCGTAAAGGAGAAGCGGATCAAGTTATGGACATGCTTGGTGGTAAGTTTGGTTTGAATATCGTCAAAGCAGACGCTGCTAAACGTTTCCTTGATAAACTTGCTGGCGTTTCTGACCCTGAACAAAAACGTAAAATCATCGGTAATGAGTTTGTATATGTATTCGATGACGAAGCAAGCAAGCTCAAAGATGTGAAATTCCTTGCTCAAGGAACTCTTTATACAGACGTTATCGAGTCTGGTACGGATACCGCTCAGACAATCAAGTCACACCACAACGTGGGTGGTCTTCCAGAAGACATGCAGTTTGAACTGATCGAACCATTGAACACTCTCTATAAAGACGAAGTTCGTGCCCTTGGTACAGAGCTTGGTATGCCAGACCATATCGTATGGCGCCAACCATTCCCAGGACCAGGACTTGCTATCCGTGTCATGGGTGAAATCACTGAAGAGAAACTAGAAACAGTTCGTGAGTCAGATGCTATCCTTCGTGAAGAAATCGCTAAAGCTGGTCTTGACCGCGATATCTGGCAATACTTCACAGTGAATACAGGTGTTCGTTCAGTTGGGGTTATGGGTGACGGTCGTACGTATGACTACACGATTGCAATCCGTGCAATCACTTCTATCGATGGTATGACAGCTGACTTTGCAAAAATTCCTTGGGATGTCCTTCAAAAGATTTCTGTGCGTATCGTAAACGAAGTGGACCACGTTAACCGCATCGTCTATGATATTACAAGTAAACCACCTGCAACAGTTGAGTGGGAGTAAAGCTATAAATACTTTACTCTTATAGTAAATGAAAAATAAGGATTTCGAGAGAACAAAATCGTTCTCTCTTTTTTTAGCTGAATATTTTAAGTAAAAGGTTAAGCTATTCTTTCATAAAACAAGACAGAATGGTTGCCTCCAAAGTCTCATCATAAGAGAACAGTTATATTCTCTGGATCTACTTTTGAGATGGTAAAAATAGATATACTGATATCCATTCCTTTTATCATATCCTTGATTTCTTAAGTTTTAAAGACAGTTTAATCAGGATTCCTTTTATATATCGATTAAGAAATAAATAATCTGTCTTGAATCCTACCATAGATGTATAAAGAGTCATTTTGTTTTTTTGTTTCGTATCAGTATCAATCCGTTCTGATATTGTTTTTTGAATTTTAGAAAATTCTAGTACAGTAGTTAGGAAGTTTTTATAAATTTATTGTATTTAATTCTTGACTTGATACCTTTACTTTTTTAGTTAACTATGTAATAATATTAACAATACAAATAAATGAAAGTTGGTGTTTCTATTGCATAAAGCAGTAAAACAAGAAAAAGGTCATGGCTATCTCCGTAAAACTAAGTTAGGTTTGTTAAGTGGCATTATCCTAACGACTGCTTTAGGGAGTTTATTTTTAAATGGGATTGTAAGCGCTGACGAACAACCAAATTCAAGTACACCTCCTAATGCAGCACAGACTCCTCCTAGCGAAACTGTGGTTCAAAGTGAGTATGAAACGAGTACAACACATACGGTAAAAGAAACCGAGTTAAAAGCTAAAGTTGAAGAAGTAAAAGCTTTAGGGGTTAAGGTTACAGAAACACCCACTGAAAATGTAGGTGTTGCAAATAGTTCTTCTGAGGTTACACATTTACGCGCAACTGCTGAAGAAAAAGTAGATGCTCAAATTCGTGATTTAGAGTCTGCAAAAGCTGAACAAGAACAAGTGAAAGCGGATAGAGTTAAGATTGATGAGTTTAAAAATACTTTTATTAATGCTAATTATATCAAAGTAAAAGCTAGATTAGTTTCTCAGGTAAATAGTCGAGATATTGATGAAGATGTCTCGAAAGAAGCTTCAGTTAGTCCAATTACATCAAGTAATGGGGAACTTCATTACTTGAAAGCGAATGAATTGGAGTTAACTGATTCTCAAGGTTTGTATAATGCAGTATCGAAACCAACTACTGAGGAAGTTACAGAAACATTTATTAAGGTACCTGCTCGAATTGGAATTACAGATAAATATGCAACAAATCGTGTGAATATCGGGTATCCTGCTCGTATAGTGGAACTAACTCCAAACACTGTGTATAGTTACACCATCACACCTCGTTCAGATAGTGTTTTATCTAGTATTTACGGTATCGGTAGTATTGAGACAACTGCTAAATTTGAGTATACACTACCTGAAAAAACCAAACTTTACGCTACATTTAGCAGTAAACCTGTTGAGACTCATGTAATTATTAAAAACTTAACTCGACGTGCTGAAAATCATACTGATTTCATTGGTTACACTCGAACTTATACTTATAAGGATAAGCAAGGAAATATTATTCCAATTAAAGATTTATATGCGAAATTCTTAGATGTCCAAGGTTTTAAGGGGAAAGGGGTTATAACGTCTTCTGATATTCCAAAATCTAAATTATCCGAGTTTGAATTACGTTCAGTTGGTGCTGATTACACTTATAGACAAGAAACATCTTTACTTGGAGAAAATACAATTTCTCAAAAAGAGTACATTGCTAGTAAAGTAGTTCCTAATAAACGTAATCAGTTTACACCTCGCATTGTTTATGCATCAAATCTCCAAAGAGTTGAATTGACAGATACAGAAAAAGCAATCAACGGTGTGTCTCGCACTTTCCATACTGTTACTTATACAGAAGTTCAAAACAAAGGTTTAGTTACTCAGAAGTTTGTAAACGAACAAGGTGTTGAAATTGCACCTAGTGTTAAGTCTGACCTTAAAGAGGTAGGTTCTGCGGTATCTTTAACTCATCCGACCGATTTGGACTTTGAGAACAAGCGTTATACCTTTAAAGAACAAGATAAACAGGATATTACTGAGATTATAAAAGGTGAAACTGTCATTACCTATGTGTATAAACAGAAGTATGAGAACAACTTACCACCTGTAGAAACAGAAACAAAAATTCCAATTACGACAACTTATGTAGAAGACAAAACAATCGACTATGGTACGGAAATTGTTGAATCGAACGGTAGCGAAGGTAAAATTGTAACTACAACACCTAAAATTGTGAATGAACTTGATGGTATTGTAACTGACGGTAAGCCGACTGAAAAAGAAACTCCTATGGTACCAAAAGTGGTTAAAGTAGGTACTAAACCTAAAGTTGTAGAAACAACTACTCCATATACAACACGTTATGTAGAAGATAATACAAAAGATAAAGACTATCGAGAAGTAACAAGAACTGGTAAAGCTGGTAAAACAACTACTACAATAACTTATACCTTGGATCCTAATACAGGAGCAGTAACACCGAATGAACCAACCACGATTACTGAAGAAGCAGTAGAAGAAGTTATCACAGTCGGTACGAAACCAAAGGTTGAGGCACCAAAGGTTGAAACGCCA
>NZ_KV802690.1:806393-833953 GCF_001810785.1 Streptococcus sp. HMSC073F11 | reverse complement strand
CCAAAGGTTGAAACGCCAAAAGTTGAAACACCAAAAGTTGAAACACCAAAGGTAGAAGTACCAAAATCAAAGACACCAACTGAACAATCGACAAAAGAAACTTCACAAATTCCGACTTCTGTAGCAAGTAAGAGAGAGGAATTGCCTAATACAGGTACAGAAGATCATGCTAATCTTGTAGTCTTAGGACTTCTAGGAGTTTTGAGTGGATTTGGATTTCTTGCACACAAGAAAAAAGAAGTGGAGAAATAGTTTTTTCTAACCTATATTAGAAAAGGGCTCACATCTGTGGGCTTTTTCTCTTTGACAATCTTTTTGCTTTAATAATCTAAAAGATTAGAATTGTCAAAACAATCTGTCTAGGCTTGATTTTATGGCTTATTTACTATAAAATGAGAAGGAAAAACGTCAAACTTTTATATTGCAAATAGGAGAAAACATGACAAAAACATTAAAACGTCCAGAGGTTTTATCACCTGCAGGGACTTTAGAGAAGCTAAAGGTAGCTGTTCAATATGGAGCAGATGCTGTCTTTATCGGTGGTCAGGCCTATGGCCTTCGTAGCCGTGCCGGAAACTTTACTTTCGAACAGATGGAAGAAGGTGTCCAGTTTGCGGCCAAGTATGGTGCTAAGGTTTATGTGGCTGCCAATATGGTTATGCACGAAGGAAATGAGGCTGGTGCTGGTGAGTGGTTCCGTAAACTACGTGATATCGGAATCGCGGCAGTTATCGTGTCTGACCCAGCCTTGATTATGATTGCAGCGACTGAAGCGCCTGGTCTTGAAATACACCTCTCTACCCAAGCAAGTGCGACTAACTATGAAACACTTGAGTTCTGGAAAGAACTAGGTTTAACTCGTGTCGTTTTGGCGCGTGAGGTTTCAATGGAAGAATTGGCAGAAATTCGCAAATGTAAAGATGTTGAGATTGAAGCCTTTGTTCATGGAGCCATGTGTATTTCTTACTCTGGTCGTTGTACTCTTTCAAACCACATGAGTATGCGTGATGCTAACCGTGGTGGTTGCTCTCAGTCTTGTCGTTGGAAGTACGACCTTTACGATATGCCATTTGGGAAGGAACGTAAGAGTCTTAAAGGTGAAATTCCTGAAGAATTTTCAATGTCAGCCGTTGATATGTCCATGATTGACCATATCCCAGATATGATTGAAAACGGTGTGGACAGTCTCAAGATTGAAGGACGTATGAAGTCTATTCACTACGTATCAACAGTAACAAACTGCTACAAGGCAGCTGTTGATGCTTATCTAGAAAGTCCAGAGAAGTTTGAAGCTATCAAGCAGGACTTGATTGATGAAATGTGGAAGGTTGCCCAACGTGAATTAGCAACAGGTTTCTACTATGGTACACCATCTGAAAATGAGCAGTTGTTTGGTGCTCGTCGTAAAATTCCTGAGTATAAGTTTGTCGCTGAAGTGGTTTCTTACGATGATGCGACACAAACAGCAACCATTCGCCAACGGAACGTCATTAACGAAGGGGACCAAGTTGAGTTTTATGGCCCAGGTTTCCGTCATTTTGAGACTTATATCGAAGATTTGCATGATGCTAAAGGAAATAAGATCGATCGCGCTCCAAATCCAATGGAACTATTGACTATCAAGGTTCCACAACCTGTTCAAGCTGGAGATATGGTTCGAGCTCTCAAAGAAGGTCTCATCAATCTTTATAAGGAAGATGGAACCAGCGTCACAGTTCGTGCTTAATAAATATGTAGGGGACGAAAGCTTTCTAGTTGCTTTCCCTTTAATCCTATTTACTAAAAGAACATTAGGTTAAAAAAATATATTAATTTCCATCCGAGATTTCATCTCGGATTTTTTCATTATTTTTCAGAAAGACCTAGATAATAGACGGATTTATTACAAGTTTTTTCCAAAATTTTCTATATAATAGACTTAAAAATAGTAAAATTGTAAATAATTTTCATTAAACGCTTTCAATGTTAGTAAAAAGTTGACAAATCCAATTTTTAGGACTAAACTAAGTAAGTAAATTTTAATTAAAAGGAGAATTCGTCATGAATTTAACATTTTTCGGTCTATGTCTTGCCTGTATGGGTGTATCTCTTGGTGAAGGTTTGTTGATGAACGGTTTGTTGAAATCAGTTGCTCGCCAACCAGATATCATCTCAGAACTACGTAGTTTGATGATCCTAGGGGTTGCCTTTATTGAAGGTACTTTCTTCGTTACTCTTGTCTTTTCATTTATCATCAAATAAAAGAAGTATAAATTGAAAAAGGGAGGATTTTAGATGGAAGAAAGTATTAATCCAACCATCAATATTGGTCCTGTTACCTTTAATTTAACCATAGTAGTTTTGACTTTGTTGACTGTAGCACTTATTTTTGGCTTTATTTATTGGGCAACTCGAAATATGACTTTGAGACCCACAGGAAAACAAAATGTATTAGAGTATTTATTTGATTTTGTTGTTGGATTTACAAAATCAAACCTTGGTCCAATGATAAAGGATTATTCTCTCTTTTATTTCTGTTTATTCCTATTTATGGCCATTGCAAATAATATTGGCTTAATGGCTAGAATTCAGACTACAGATGGTGTAAATCTTTGGACCTCACCAACAGCAAATTTGTCATTTGACTTGGTCTTGTCTTTTACAATTATCTTAATGACCCACGTAGAAGGAATTCGTCGTCGTGGAATCAAAAAGTATTTAAAAGCATTTGTAACACCAGGTTTTATGACACCAATGAATCTCTTAGAAGAAGTTACCAATCTCCTTTCACTTGCATTGCGGGTATTTGGTAATATCTTTGCAGGGGAAGTGATGGCAAGTATGTTAGTCCTACTTTCTCATCAGGCCTTCTATTGGTATCCTATTGCTTTTGGAACAAATCTAATCTGGACTGCATTTTCTGTTTTTATTTCTTGTGTACAAGCATATGTATTTACATTGTTATCTTCAATGTACCTAGGAAATAAAATTAATGATGAAGAATAGAAAGGAGTAGTTTATGAATGTAACAGTAGGTGAATTACTTGGTGATTTTATACTAATCGCTGGTTCCTTTATTCTCTTGCTAGTCTTGGTTAAGAAATACGCTTGGTCAAATTTGACTAGCATTTTCGAACAAAGAGCAGAAAAAATTGCAGCAGATATTGACGGAGCTGAACAAGCACGTCAAAAAGCAGAAGTATTGGCTCAGAAACGCGAAGATGAATTGGCTGGTAGCCGTAAAGAAGCTAAGACAATCATTGAGAATGCGAAAGAAACAGCTGAGAAAAGCAAAGCTAGTATTTTAGCAGATGCTAAGCTAGAAGCAGGACGCTTGAAAGAAAAAGCGAACCAAGAAATTGCTCAAAATAAAGCTGAAGCTTTACAAAGCGTTAAGGGTGAGGTAGCAGATTTGACAATCAGCTTGGCTGGTAAAATCATCTCACAAAACCTTGACGGTCATGCCCATAAAGAACTCATTGATCAGTATATCGATCAGCTAGGAGAAGCTTAATGGACAAGAAAACAGTAAAGGTAATTGAAAAATACAGCATGCCTTTTGTCCAATTGGTTTTAGAAAAAGGAGAAGAAGACCGTATCTTTTCAGACTTAGCTCAAATCAAGCAAGTTGCTGAAGAAACAGGCTTACCTTCTTTTTTAAAAAAAGTGGCAGTAGACGAGTCTGACAAGGAAAAAACGATTGCGTTCTTCCAAGATTCAGTGTCGACTTTATTGCAAAACTTTATCCAGGTTCTTATCTACAATCATAGAGCAAATCTTTTTTATGATATTCTTGTAGATTGCTTGAACCGACTTGAAAAAGAAACAAATCGATTTGAAGTGACGATTAGGTCAGCTCATCCTTTAACTGATGAACAGAAGAGTCGCTTGCTCCCTTTGATTGAGAAAAAAATGTCTCTTAAAGTAAGGAGTGTAAAAGAACAAATCGATGAAAGTCTTATTGGTGGTTTTGTCATTTTTGCCAATCACAAGACAATTGATGTGAGTATTAAACAACAACTTAAAGTTGTTAAAGAAAATTTGAAATAGAAAGTGGTGTTCTTTTGGCAATTAACGCACAAGAAATCAGCGCTTTAATTAAGCAACAAATTGAAAATTTCAAACCCAATTTTGATGTGACTGAAACAGGTGTTGTAACCTATATCGGGGACGGTATCGCGCGTGCTCACGGTCTTGAAAATGCCATGAGTGGAGAGTTGTTGATTTTTGAAAACGGCTCTTATGGGATGGCTCAAAACTTGGAGTCAACAGACGTTGGTATTATCATCCTAGGTGACTTTACAGATATCCGTGAAGGCGATACAATCCGCCGTACAGGTAAAATCATGGAAGTCCCAGTAGGTGAAAGTCTGATTGGTCGTGTTGTGGACCCACTTGGTCGTCCAGTTGACGGTCTTGGAGAAATCCACACTGACAAAACTCGTCCAGTAGAAGCGCCAGCTCCTGGTGTTATGCAACGTAAGTCTGTATCAGAACCCTTGCAAACTGGTTTGAAAGCTATCGACGCCCTTGTACCGATTGGTCGTGGTCAACGTGAGTTGATTATCGGTGACCGTCAGACAGGGAAAACAACTATTGCGATTGATACAATCTTGAACCAAAAAGGTCAAGATATGATCTGTATCTACGTAGCGATTGGACAAAAAGAGTCAACAGTTCGTACGCAAGTAGAAACACTACGTCAGTACGGTGCCTTGGACTACACAATCGTTGTGACAGCCTCTGCTTCACAACCATCTCCATTGCTTTTCCTAGCTCCTTATGCTGGGGTTGCCATGGCAGAAGAATTTATGTACCAAGGGAAGCATGTTTTGATCGTTTATGATGATCTTTCAAAACAAGCGGTAGCTTATCGTGAACTGTCTCTCTTGCTTCGTCGTCCTCCAGGTCGTGAAGCATTCCCAGGGGATGTTTTCTACCTTCACAGCCGTTTGCTTGAGCGCTCAGCTAAAGTTTCTGATGAACTTGGTGGTGGATCTATTACAGCCCTACCGTTTATCGAGACACAAGCAGGAGATATCTCTGCCTATATTGCAACCAACGTGATTTCAATCACTGATGGACAAATCTTCCTTGGTGATGGTCTCTTCAATGCGGGTATTCGTCCAGCCATCGATGCAGGTTCATCTGTATCTCGTGTAGGTGGTTCTGCACAAATCAAAGCCATGAAAAAGGTTGCTGGTACACTTCGTATCGACCTTGCTTCATACCGTGAGTTGGAAGCCTTCACTAAGTTTGGTTCTGACTTGGATGCGGCAACACAGGCTAAGTTGAACCGTGGACGTCGTACAGTTGAAGTCTTGAAACAACCTGTTCACAAACCATTACCTGTTGAGAAACAAGTAACCATTCTCTATGCTTTGACACATGGTTTCTTGGATACTGTTCCAGTAGATGATATTGTTCGTTTCGAGGAAGAGTTCCATGCCTTCTTTGACGCTCAACATCCAGAGATTTTAGAAACCATTCGTGATACAAAAGACTTGCCAGAAGAAGCAGTCTTGGATGCTGCGATTACAGAGTTTCTCAATCAAACCAGCTTCCAATAAGAATAGAGGTGTCAGATGGCAGTATCTCTAAATGATATTAAAACAAAAATCGCCTCAACAAAAAATACGAGTCAAATCACTAATGCCATGCAGATGGTATCAGCTGCTAAGCTAGGTCGTTCTGAAGAAGCTGCTCGCAATTTCCAAGTTTATGCTCAGAAAGTTCGTAAACTTTTGACGGATATTCTTCATGGGAATGGAGCTGGTAGTTCAACCAATCCGATGTTGATTAGCCGTCCAGTTAAGAAGACAGGCTATATCGTCATTACATCAGACCGAGGTTTGGTTGGAGGTTATAATTCTTCTATTTTGAAAGCCGTTATGGAGCTGAAAGAAGAATACCATCCAGATGGTAAAGGTTTTGAAATGATCTGTATCGGTGGAATGGGAGCTGATTTCTTTAAAGCTCGTGGTATTCAACCACTTTATGAACTACGTGGCTTGGCAGATCAACCAAGCTTTGATGAAGTTCGTAAGATTATTTCAAAAACTGTTGAAATGTACCAAAATGAACTTTTTGATGAACTCTATGTCTGCTATAACCATCATGTCAATACGCTAACTAGTCAAATGCGTGTGGAACAAATGCTTCCGATTGTTGACTTGGATCCAAATGAAGCAGATGACAGTTACAGCTTGACCTTTGAATTGGAAACTAGCCGAGAAGAAATTTTGGAGCAGTTATTACCTCAGTTTGCAGAAAGTATGATTTACGGGGCTATTATCGATGCTAAGACAGCTGAAAATGCTGCGGGTATGACAGCCATGCAAACAGCTACAGATAATGCTAAGAAAGTCATTAATGATTTGACAATTCAGTATAACCGTGCCAGACAGGCGGCGATTACACAAGAAATTACAGAAATCGTAGCAGGAGCTAGTGCCTTAGAATAGGCACTAGTCCAGCTCGTATGAAAATGAACTTAGGACCTAGTTAAGCTAGGGACCGACAGTATCTTATATAGAATAGGAGAAGGAGATGAGTTCAGGTAAAATTGCTCAGGTTATCGGTCCCGTTGTAGACGTCTTGTTTGCAGCAGGGGAAAAACTTCCTGAGATTAACAATGCACTTGTCGTCTACAAAAATGACGAAAGAAAAACAAAAATCGTCCTTGAAGTAGCCTTGGAGTTGGGAGATGGTATGGTCCGTACTATCGCCATGGAATCAACAGATGGGTTGACTCGTGGAATGGAAGTATTGGACACAGGTCGTCCAATCTCTGTACCAGTAGGTAAAGAAACTTTAGGACGTGTCTTCAATGTTTTGGGAGATACCATTGACTTGGAAGCTCCTTTTACAGAAGATGCAGAGCGTCAGCCAATTCATAAAAAAGCTCCAACTTTTGATGAATTGTCTACCTCTTCTGAAATCCTTGAAACAGGAATTAAAGTTATCGACCTTCTTGCCCCTTACCTTAAAGGTGGTAAAGTTGGACTTTTCGGTGGTGCCGGAGTTGGTAAAACCGTCTTAATCCAAGAGTTGATTCATAACATTGCCCAAGAACACGGTGGTATTTCAGTATTTACCGGTGTTGGGGAACGTACTCGTGAAGGGAACGACCTTTACTGGGAAATGAAAGAATCAGGTGTTATCGAGAAAACAGCCATGGTATTTGGTCAGATGAATGAGCCACCAGGAGCACGTATGCGTGTTGCCCTTACTGGTTTGACAATCGCTGAATACTTCCGTGATGTGGAAGGCCAAGACGTGCTTCTCTTTATCGATAATATCTTCCGTTTCACTCAGGCTGGTTCAGAAGTATCTGCCCTTTTGGGTCGTATGCCATCAGCCGTTGGTTACCAACCAACACTTGCTACGGAAATGGGTCAATTGCAAGAGCGTATTACATCAACTAAAAAGGGTTCTGTAACCTCTATCCAGGCTATCTATGTGCCAGCGGATGACTATACTGACCCAGCGCCAGCAACAGCCTTCGCTCACTTGGACTCAACAACTAACTTGGAACGTAAGTTGGTACAATTGGGTATCTACCCAGCCGTTGACCCACTTGCTTCAAGCTCACGTGCCTTGGCACCTGAAATTGTTGGAGAAGAGCACTATGCAGTTGCTGCTGAAGTAAAACGTGTCCTTCAACGTTACCATGAGTTGCAAGATATCATTGCTATCCTTGGTATGGATGAGCTTTCTGATGAAGAAAAGACCTTGGTGGCTCGTGCCCGTCGTATCCAGTTCTTCTTGTCACAAAACTTCAACGTTGCGGAACAATTTACTGGTCAGCCAGGTTCTTATGTTCCAGTTGCTGAAACTGTTCGTGGCTTTAAGGAAATCCTTGATGGTAAACACGACCACTTGCCAGAAGATGCCTTCCGTGGTGTAGGTTCTATCGAAGATGTGATTGCAAAAGCTGAAAAAATGGGATTTTAAGAGGTGATCTATGGCTCAGTTAACTGTCCAGATCGTGACACCAGATGGTCTCGTCTATGATCACCATGCCAGCTTTGTATCAGTTCGAACTCTGGATGGTGAGATGGGAATCTTGCCACGACATGAAAATATGATTGCAGTTTTAGCAGTTGATGAGGTTAAGGTTAAACGTGTAGATGATGAAAATCACGTGAACTGGATTGCAGTGAACGGAGGCGTTATCGAAGTTGCTAATGGCGTTATCACAATTGTTGCTGACTCTGCAGAACGTGCTCGTGATATCGACGTTAGTCGTGCAGAACGTGCCAAACTTCGAGCAGAGCGTGAAATTGAAGAAGCACAAGACAAACACTTGATTGACCAAGAACGTCGTGCTAAGATTGCTTTGCAACGTGCCATTAACCGTATTAATGTCGGAAATAGACTATAAGAAAAAAATGAACTTGAGTTACCAAGTTCATTTTTTATGTTTTCTTAAGGGGCAAAACTGATGCAGACTGCTTCTGGGACATGGAAGTCATTAGAAAGTTCTGCTAGACGACCAGTTTCAGGATTGCGTTTAAAGACGGTTGCATTGTCAGAGTCCTGATGGACAGCAATGACAAATTCTTGGTCTGGTGTCAAATCAAAATCACGTGGAGTCTGACCATGTGTCGGAACGATTTCTAACAACTCTAAGCTACCGTCCGCAAGGATTGTATATACTGCGATAGAATCATGGCCACGGTTAGAGGCGTAGAGGTACTTCCCATCTTTAGAGAGACGAATAGCAGCAGTACCATTAAAGCCTTTATAACCGTCTGGTAGAGTTGAAATGACTTGCATGCGTTCAAATTCGCCAACACCATCGTAGATTAGAACCTCGATAGTGCTATTGAGTTCACAAATGAGATAAGCGATTTTATAATGGTTATGGAAAATAATATGGCGTGAGCCTGCTCCTGGCTGGCTATGATAGGTATAGAGCTTAGATAATTTTCCTTCTGGATCAAGATCATAAGTAATTACTTGGTCAGTACCCAAGTCGCAGGTCACTAGATAGTGGTCAGGTGTTAAATCTGTATAGTGAACATGTGGAGAAGCTTGATTTTCATGTGGACCTTGGCCACTGTGTTGATCAACATCACTAAGTAGAAGACGACCATCTTCCTGACGTTTATAAACAAGGACCTGTCCCTTGTGGTAGTTTGCTGCGTAAACCAAATCACGCTCTTCATCAACGGCAACATAACAGTGGGGGGCTCCCTCTTCAACGACGTGATTTAATAAGGTGCCATTAGTTTGATAGGCTGCAATTCCACCCTTATCGTCTTGACTACCAACAGTGTATAAATGTTGATGCTGGTCAAAGGCAAGGTAGGTCGGACTTGGTTCAGCTGCAAAAAGTTCTAGATTTGAAAGCAGACCAGTTTCTGTATCAAAGTCTGCCATGTAAATCCCTTGGGAAGTACGACGTGTATAAGTTCCAAAATAAACAGTTTCTTTCATTACTATACCTCTGTGTAAAGATAAGACTATTATATCACAAAAACAAGCCAATTAAAGACATCCAATTAGATGTAAGCACTTTAAAAAAATAATTGATTGTTTTTTTAAAAAATATAATAACATTGAGATTGTTTTCCTTACTTTTCTTCTTAAAAGTGCTATAATGAATTCATAAAATGTTTAAAGGAGTCCTTACTATGAAAAAACGAGTTTTTTTAGCGACTGGAATTGCAGTTTTGTCTACTGCCGTTCTAGCAGCGTGTTCATCTGGTAATGGTAATAAGGATGCTACTAAGCCAGTGACTTATGCTTATGTGTTTACATCAGATCCTGTTACTTTGGATTATACAGTTTCTGGGAATGTCAGCACTAAACAGATTACAGGTAATGTTATTGACGGATTACTAGAAAATGATCAATATGGAAATTTAGTTCCATCAGTTGCAGAAGATTGGACTGTTTCTAAGGATGGTTTAACCTATACCTATAAAATCCGTCAGGGCGTCAAATGGTATACAAATGAGGGGGAAGAGTATGGTGAAGTCAAGGCTCAAGACTTTGTAACTGGTCTGAAACATGCAGCAGATAAGAAATCACAGGCTCTTTATCTCGTACAGGATTCTATCAAAGGATTGGATGACTATGTAAATGGGAAAACAACAGATTTCTCAACCGTAGGTGTGAAAGCAACAGATGATTATACTGTTGTTTATACTTTGAACCATCCAGAATCTTTCTGGAATTCAAAAACAACAATGGGAGTCCTTGCTCCCGTGAGTGGAGATTTTTTGGCATCTAAAGGAGATGATTTTGGTAAGGCCACTGATGTAACGAGTATACTATACAATGGGGCATATCTTCTTAAGGGGCTTACTTCGAAATCTTCTATCGAAATGACTAAAAACCAAAACTACTGGGATAAGCAGAATGTCTTTATTGATGATATCAAGTTATCCTTCTTTGATGGTCAAGATGCAGATTCCCTAGGACGAGGTTTTGATGAGGGACATTATCCAGCTGCTCCACTCTTTAAGAACTCTGCCAACTATGAACGTCTAAAAGAAAAATACAAGGATAATATTGTATACGGCCAACAAAGAGGTGGCGTCTTCTATATGTCTACTAATATTGATCGTGTGTCATACAATCATACTGCTAAAACAAGTGATGCAGAAAAAACCTCTACTAAGAAAGCACTTTTAAACAAAGAGTTCCGTCAAGCCTTGGCATTTGCTGCAGATCGTAAAGCAGCTGTTTCTCAGGTGTTTGGAGATGAAGTAGCGCCTCGTAAGTTACGGACAAGTTTCACTCCTCCAACATTTGTACAAGTAGGAGATTAAACATTTGGTCAAGTTACTAAGACAGAATTGGATAAATTGGATAATGTCTGGAAAGATGTCAGTCTTGATGATGCCCAAGATTCACTTCATAATGTAGACAAGGCTAAGGCTAAGTTTGAATCTGCTAAGAAAACTCTTCAAGCTGATGGAGTACAGTTTCCTATTCATTTAGATCTTCCAGTTTCATCTACTCAGACAGATTTTATTCATCAAGCTCAGTCTTATAAACAATCAATTGAAGAAGCCATGGGCTCTGAAAATGTAGTTGTTGATATTCAACAAGTTTCTGATGATGAATTGGGAAGCATGACTGTTCTAGCGACATCAAATAATAATGTTGATTGGGACATTAATGTTAATAGTGGTTGGAGTCCGGATTATGCAGATCCATCAACCTATCTAGATGTATTTGATCCAACTTCAGGTCCAAGTGTCCTCAGTTCTCTTGGTGTAGCACCAGGAACAGACAATCCAGTCATTAAAACAGTTGGATTGGATAAATACAAAGAATTGATTGATGATGCAAATAGTGAAAAAATAGATCTGCAAAAACGTTATTCTAAATATGCTAAGGCTCAAGCTTGGTTAACAGATAGTGCTCTGGTTATTCCTGTACACTCAGACGGTGCCCAAATGCTTGTAACGAAGAAAGTATTAGGCAGTGGTGCTGATGGTTGGGTTGGTGACAAAACAGGCGACAACAGTTATAAATATCTTAAACTCCAAGATAAGATTGTCACTTCTAAAGAAATGGATGAGTTCCGTAAGAAATTTGCTGATGAAAAAGGCAAATCCAATGCTGATTATCAGAAGAACTTAGACCGTCATATTCAAGACTAATTGAATCTCCTCTTTTGAGGGGATTTTTTATGTCTCTGTCTCAATATAAGTACTTTGTAAGCACTTTAAAAAAGAGTTATTTTGATTTAAAAATGGTATAATGAGAGAACAATAGAAAGGAAGTATTTATGGAGCAAAAAGAGAAACATTTTAGCCTATCTTGGTTTTTCAAGTGGTTTTTGGATAACAAGGCCATTACGGTATTTTTGGTAACCTTATTATTGGGACTCAATCTGTTTATTTTAAGTGAGATTAGTTTCTTATTTTCACCTGTTTTGGACTTTTTGGCAGTTGTGATGTTACCAGTCATTCTGTCTGGTTTGCTATATTATTTGTTGAATCCTATTGTTGATTGGATGGAAAAACACAAAGTTAATCGCGTCATAGCCATCACTATTGTCTTTGTCATCATCGCCCTATTTATCATTTGGGGCTTGGCAGTAGCCATTCCAAATCTACAACGTCAGGTTTTAACTTTTGCAAGGAATGTTCCAGTCTATCTTGAAGATGCAGACAGGGTTATTGATGATCTGGTAACTAAGCGTTTGCCAGATGATTTCAGGCCTCAGCTAGAACAAGTTTTGACAAACTTTTCAAGTCAGGCTACAGTTTGGGCAAGTAAAGTTTCTTCTCAGGCAGTCAATTGGGTGAGCGCCTTTATTAGCGGGGCTTCTCAAGTGATTGTTGCCTTGATTATCGTTCCATTCATGCTCTTTTATCTTTTGCGTGATGGGAAAGGCCTACGTCACTATTTGACCCAATTCATGCCAACGAAATTGAAAGAACCTGTTGGACAAGTTTTATCAGATGTGAACCAACAGTTGTCCAACTATGTTCGAGGGCAAGTAACAGTAGCTATTATTGTAGCGGTAATGTTTATGATTTTCTTCAAAATTATTGGTCTACGATATGCAGTTACGTTGGGGGTTACTGCTGGTATTTTAAATCTGGTTCCTTATTTGGGTAGCTTCTTAGCCATGCTTCCTGCCCTAGTATTGGGCTTGATTGCTGGGCCAGTCATGCTGTTAAAAGTGGTGATTGTCTTTATCGTAGAACAAACTATTGAAGGCCGTTTTGTCTCTCCATTGATTTTGGGAAGTCAATTAAACATCCATCCTATTAATGTTCTCTTTGTTTTGCTAACTTCAGGATCCATGTTTGGAATCTGGGGAGTCTTACTCGGTATTCCGGTTTATGCCTCTGCTAAGGTTGTCATTTCGGCGATTTTTGAATGGTATAAGGTAGTCAGTGGCCTATATGAACTAGAGGGAGAGGAAGTCAAGAGTGAACAATAGTCAACAGATGTTACAGGCTTTGGAAGAGCAAGATTTAGTTAAGGCAGAACATTATTTCGTCAAAGCTTTAGAAAATGATCCAAGTGACCTTCTGTATGAGTTAGCTACTTATCTTGAAGGAATTGGTTTTTATCCTCAGGCCAAGGAAATTTACCTGAAAATTGTAGAAAATTTTCCAGAGGTTAATCTTAATCTAGCAGCTATTGCTAGCGAGGATGGTCAAATCGAAGAAGCATTTGCCTACCTTGAGGAAATCAAATCTGACAGTGACTGGTATGTTTCGGCTTTGGCTCTGAAGGCAGACTTTTACCAGTTGGAAGGTTTGACAGATGTGGCGCGTGAGAAATTATTGGAGGCCTTGACTTACTCAGAAGATCCTCTCTTGATATTGGGATTAGCAGAGTTGGATAGTGAGTTGGAAAATTACCAAGAAGCTATTCAAGGCTATGCCCAGTTAGATAATCGTACTATTTATGAGCAAACAGGCATTTCTACCTATCAACGGATTGGCTTTGCCTATGCACAGTTGGGGAAATTTGAAACAGCTACAGAGTTTTTAGAAAAAGCCCTGGAGTTAGAATACGATGACCTAACAGCTTTTGAGTTAGCCAGTCTTTACTTTGATCAAGAAGAATATCAAAAAGCTGTTCTATACTTTAAGCAACTTGATACCATTTCACCTGATTTTGAAGGCTATGAGTATGGTTACAGTCAGGCCTTACATAAGGAACATCAAGTTCAAGAAGCCCTGCGTATCGCTAAGCAAGGCTTGGAGAAAAATCCTTTTGAAACAAGACTCTTGTTAGCAGCTTCACAATTTTCTTATGAATTGCATGATGCTAGTGGAGCAGAGAACTACCTCCTTACTGCTAAAGAAGATGCTGAGGATACGGAAGAAATCTTACTCCGTCTAGCAACTATTTATCTGGAGCAGGAGCGTTATGAAGATATTCTAGACTTGCAAAGTGAGGAGCCAGAAAATCTTTTGACCAAGTGGATGATTGCTCGTTCCTATCAAGAAATGGACGATTTGGATTCTGCCTATGAGCATTACCAAGAATTAGTAGGAGATTTGAAGGACAATCCAGAGTTTCTGGAACACTATATCTATCTTTTGCGTGAATTAGGCTACTTTGAGGAAGCAAAAGTCAATGCTCAAACTTACTTAAAACTAGTTCCAGATGATGTGCAAATGCAAGAACTATTTGAGAGATTGTAAGAATATGTTTTTAAAAACTGTATCTAATCATTTTTGATAGATATAGTTTTTCTTTTTTAAAGAGAATTTTTTTACAAAAATTCTTGGTTATTTTGTTTATTTATGCTATAATAGGAACAATTATTTTTAGGAGGTGCAGTATGTCTTATTTGTTTGAGATATTACCGAGTTTATTGAGCGGTGCAAGCATGACTTTGCAGGTTTTTGCACTGGTCTTGATTTTTTCTATTCCTTTGGGCGTTTTGATTGCCTTTGCCTTGCAAGTCCATTGGAAACTCCTCCATCATCTGATTAACATTTACATTTGGATTATGCGGGGAACACCCTTGCTCTTGCAATTAATCTTTATCTATTATGTGCTGCCAAGTATTGGGATTCGTTTGGATCGCCTTCCTGCGGCTATCATTGCCTTTGTGTTGAATTATGCGGCTTACTTTGCTGAAATCTTCCGTGGTGGGATTGATACCATTCCTAAAGGTCAATATGAGGCTGCCAAGGTCTTGAAGTTCAGTCCTTTTGCCACGGTACGTTATATCATCTTGCCCCAAGTGACCAAGATTGTTCTTCCCAGTGTCTTTAACGAAGTTATGAGTTTGGTCAAGGATACTTCCCTAGTCTATGCTCTAGGTATTTCTGACCTTATCTTGGCTAGTCGAACAGCTGCCAACCGCGATGCTAGTCTGGTTCCTATGTTCTTGGCAGGAGCCATTTACTTGATTTTGATTGGTATTGTGACCATTCTTGCCAAAAAAGTTGAGAAGAAGTACAGTTACTATAGATAGGAGGCTGCCATGTTAGAATTACGAAATATCAATAAGGGGTTTGGTGAAAAGCAAATTTTGTCTAATTTCAGTCTAAAGATTCCTGAAAAGCAAATCCTAGCTATCGTTGGACCTTCTGGTGGAGGTAAGACAACCCTCTTACGTATGCTTGCAGGTCTTGAAACCATTGATTCAGGGCAAATCTTTTATAATGGAGAACCTTTAGAATTGGACGAACTTGAGAAGCGCAATCTACTAGGATTTGTATTCCAAGATTTTCAACTTTTCCCTCATTTATCCGTTCTAGATAATTTGACCTTATCTCCTGTGAAAACCATGGGAATAAGGCAGCAAGAAGCTGAGAAGAAGGCGTGTGGTCTACTGGAACAGTTGGGGCTAGCAGGACATGCAGATGCTTATCCCTTCTCACTATCTGGTGGGCAAAAGCAGCGTGTGGCCTTGGCGCGTGCTATGATGATTGACCCAGAAATTATAGGATACGATGAACCAACTTCTGCCCTGGATCCAGAATTGCGGTTGGAAGTGGAAAAACTGATCTTGCAAAATAGGGAACTTGGTATGACGCAAATTGTGGTTACCCACGATTTACAATTCGCTGAAAATATCGCAGATCAGATTCTCAAGGTTGAGCCCAAGTAGGAGGTGCCGATGACTAATAAGAAAATTGCTTTAGTATTGGTTTCTCTCCTGGCTCTCTTTTTAACGGCCTGTACTCAGAAGGCTAGCGATCCAAAGCAGGATAACTGGGATAAATATCAAGAGCAGGGGACCATTACTATTGGTTTTGACAATACCTTTGTACCCATGGGTTTTGAAGAAAAGAATGGCCAATATACAGGCTTTGATATTGATTTAGCACAAGCTGTCTCTGAAAAATTAGGTTTTAAGGTTCAATTTCAGCCTATTGACTGGGATATGAAGGAGACGGAACTGCAAAATGGGACCATTGATGCCATCTGGAATGGCTATTCTGCCACTGATGAACGCCGAGAGAAAGTTGCCTTTAGCATTCCATATATGGAAAATCAGCAAGTTCTGGTTGCGAAGAAAAGCCAGCAAATTCGTTCAGTAGAGGATATGAAGGATAAGACCTTGGGAGCCCAAGCAGGTTCCTCTGGTTATTTAGACTTTGAAGCCCAGCCAGATTTACTGAAAAATCGTGTTAGAGACCAGAAAGCCAATCAATACCAGAGTTTCAATGAAGCCTTGATTGATTTGAAGAATGACAGGATTGATGCCTTGTTAATTGACCGAGTGTATGCTAATTACTATCTCCAGTCTGAGGGTATATTAAATGACTATAATGTCTTTTCAGCTGGATTTGAGAGTGAATCTTTTGCTGTAGGTGTCAGACCTGCTGACAAAAGATTACTGCAAGCTTTAAATCAATCCTTTGTTGAACTACATCAAGAAGGAAAGTTCCAAGAAATCAGCCAGAAATGGTTTGGAGAAGATGTAGCAACCAAAGAAGTGAAAAGTAGAGATTGAGTTTTTACTCAGTCTCTTTTTGCATCAAAAATCCTCTGGCAAGTACCAGAGGATAAGAATCTATTTCATTGTTGGGAAGAGCAATACATCACGGATAGTGGTTGTATCAGTGAGGAGCATGCAGAGACGGTCGATACCGATTCCCAAACCACCTGTTGGAGGCATACCGTATTCAAGAGCCTCGATGTAGTCGTAGTCGATGCCTGTCGCTTCATCGTCACCAAGTTCTTTGGCTTTAGCTTGGGCTTCAAAACGGCTAAGTTGGTCGATTGGGTCGTTCAACTCAGTAAAGGCATTACCGTACTCCTTAGTCATGATAAAGAGCTCGAAACGGTCAGTAAAGCGTTCGTCTTCAGGATTTTTCTTAGCGAGTGGAGATACAGCTACTGGATGGCCATAGACAAAGGTTGGTTGGATCAAGGTTTCTTCAACAAACTCTTCAAAGAAGGCATTGATAATGTGACCAACTTCAGTATAGTGTTTCTCAACTGGAACTTTCTTCTCAGCAGCGATAGCTTTAGCTTCTTCCAAAGTCATGTCTTGCCAGAAATCGACACCAGTAATTTCCTTGATAGCATCCACCATGTGAACACGTTTAAATGGTTCGTTGATTTTGATTTCAGTACCTTGATAGTTGACTGGACCATCGCCTTTGACTGATTTAGCAGCGTGTTGGATAATGCCTTCAGTCAAGTCCATGATATCTTGGAAGTCTGCATAAGCTTGGTACACTTCGATAGAAGTGAACTCAGGGTTATGAGTAGCATCCATTCCTTCGTTACGGAAGATACGGCCAATTTCATAGACGCGTTCCATACCACCGACGATAAGGCGTTTCAAGTGAAGCTCAGTTGCGATACGAAGCACCATATCAATGTTTTGGGCATTGTGGTGAGTGATAAATGGACGGGCAGCAGCTCCACCAGCTTCGTTGTGAAGAACAGGTGTTTCCACTTCAAGGAATCCTTTTTGGTCAAGGTAACGACGGATTTCAGAGATGATTTTTGAACGAGTGACAAAACGCTCAAAGCTTTCACGGTTAGAAATCAAGTCAAGGTAACGTTTACGGTAAATCGTTTCAACGTCTGTCAAACCATGGAATTTCTCTGGAAGAGGACGAAGAGCCTTAGACAAGTGTGTGATGTGAGTTGCCTTGATAGAGAGTTCTCCCATATCTGTACGCATCACTTCACCCTCGACACCAAGGAAGTCACCAAGGTCTGCTTTTTTGAAGATCTCGTAGTTTTCTTCACCGACAGCATCCTTACGAACGTAGATTTGAATCTGGCCTTCACGGTCTTGAAGGTGGGCAAATCCTACTTTACCTTTACCACGTTTAGTTACTAAGCGTCCTGCGATAGTAGCTGTTTCGTTTTTATCATGTAATTCTTCCTTATCGAGGTCAGCATATTTATCTTTTAATTCTTGTGAATTTGCAGTGCGTTCAAAACGTTTTCCGAAAGGATCAATTCCTTGTTCACGGAGCGCAGCCATTTTTTCACGGCGAACGATCTGCTGGTCATTTAGTTCTTCCATATGTTCTGTTGACATGGGATCCTCCTAGTTTTACTCAAAATTGAATACGATGAGTCATTTTTTGCGATACTCCCATTTTATCATAAATAGCCAAGAAATTCACGGATAATCTTTCAAAACTAAAAAGAACTTGACGCTAAAATCAAGTTCTTTATTGATAGGAAGTATCATTCCAAGTATCGAGAGTAAATGTTTCAAAATCATGGGTTTCTAGAATGGTCAGGCTGGCATTTGCTAGACCGCCATCTTTACGAAGAAGAGGTTCTTTATAACCTAGGAGAGTACGAAGACTAGCAGTAAGATTAGCGCCGTGACCGACAATTAGAATACGCTCAGCTGGACTATCTTTTAATGATTTGATAAATTGGATGGTCCGTTGCGTGGTGCTATAGAGGGATTCGGCTCCAAACATTTGAGTGTCAAATTGAGCAAGATTAGATCGAAAAGCTTTGATTTGTTGCGGGTAAATAGCTTCCAAGGTTGCGATTTTCAAACCTTCTAACTTCCCCAGCTGCCATTCACGGAGATTAGAAACACTTTCTAAAGGACAGGGTGTCTTGAGTTGACTTTGGATAATCTCAGCAGATTTGACCGCTCGAGGTAAATCACTTGAATAAATCTGATCGAAAGGAACATCCTTGAGATACTGCCCTAGTTGTTTTAGGGTGTCAATAGATTCAGGAAGAAGGGGAGAATCTCCGCTAGCACCTTGAAAGCGTCCTTCTTGGTTCCAGACTGTACGACCGTGGCGGACAAAGTAGAGTTTCATTACTTACTGTCCTCCAAGATATCTGCAAAGTCAGCTTTTACAAAGCTAGCCAAGTCTTGTGGTGCGACGATAATGCTGTGACCAACTTCTCCAGCAGAGACAATCATTTGATCCAAGTCTAGAGCAATTTTATCGATAAAAATGGGATAATTGTGTTTCTGACGAATTCCGACAGGATTATTGGCTCCATGAATATAACCTGTTGTTTTTTCCAAGTCCTTTTGTGGGATCATGCTCACTTTTTTGTTGCCAGAAATTTTGGCTAGTTTCTTTTCAGACAAGTGTTGGGTGATAGGGACAATTCCGATAATCGGTCCTGTTTTATCTCCCAAAAGCGCCAAGGTTTTGAAAATCTGATCTCGTTCATAACCTTGAGGAAGTTCTCCTTCTAGGGCATTGATTTGAATCCCCTGATGTGGGATACCTGCTTTAGACAGAATTTGTTCTACCAATGTTTTTTTGATTTTAACTTTTTTTGCCATTATTTATACTTATCCTCCAATTGGCTCATCCAAATACCAAGCCAGATTCCAAGTGCAAAGAAGAAGGCGATGATGACATACCCAACAAGAGAAATACCAGTGTATTGGATACTTTCAGCGTTTCCTGCATTTGGAATCAAGATCAAAAGAGTACTTGATAAGACGATTCCGATGATGAAATGATAGACGCGTGAGTGGTAGTTGTTTAAGGCATAATCCATCAATTTTGAAAAAATAACGAGAGTTGCGCCTGCTCCGATTCCAATCGGAAAGAAGGTTCCCAAGAGGTCAAATGTTTTAAAACCAGTCAACATAGGAGCATAGAGACCCAAAATCAAAAGTAGATTTGATGGACTGAGGCCAGGAACTAATACGCCAAGAGCTAGCAGTGCACCAGCTAGGACGAAATTAAGAAAGCTGGCACTTAAGGTTCCAACGACAAAATTTAAGGCATAGAGTCCTAATCCAGAAATGATAAAGGTTATCCAGAACCAAGCCAAATCAATCTTGTCTCGGTCAGATTCTCGAGTTGATTCTTTGAGAAGGCTAGGAACTGTACCAATGATGGCACCCGCAAAGCTCCATAAGACAAAGACCTGATAATTTTCAAGCAGGTATTCAATCGGGTAGGAAAATAAGCCGATTCCCAGAAGCATACCGATGGCAACTGGAATAAAGTACAAAACATTTTCTTTAAAGTCTTTAAAGGGATGAGCCAGAAAACCAATCATTCGTTCATAAATTCCTAAGATTGCTGCTAGAACCCCTCCGGAAATTCCCGGTAAGATAAATCCAAGAGCAATGACAATCCCTTTAATAACACGTGCTAACCATGAGAGCATATTTTTCCTCCAACTATTTCTATTTCAAAAAATCCTTACTATATTGTATCACAATCAAACACAAAAATAAAAAGCAAATGATAAACAAATGCTTTTAAGGTTTTAAAAAGAGTTTTCTAAAGGTTTCTTCTTTGTTCTTTAAGGCAGAGATAACGTTGATATCCAAATCGTGGTCAAAGCCAGCAATTTTTCCTTTAGACGTGTACTGGTGAATGTCGTAATCTAAATCAGTTTTAGGAGTAGCTTCGTAAAATCCTGAGTCAGAACCATAGGAAGGAATCCAAACAGACGTAAACTTATCTGTATCAATACTGTGCTCTTCCATGAAGTAGACCCCAACGTAGATTCCGATATTTTTAGCACCCAGTGATTCAAGCTTTGCTCGGAAGGCTTCAACACCGTCGTTCATATTAGACATGGTTTTTTCTTCCACGTCTAGCCAATAGTAACTTGGACTGTATGGAGAAGAGGCGTTATAGAATACCTCAGCAGCTTTTTCCATCTCCTGGACATTTTTTCCGGCTACATAGGCATAGACAGCAACTGGGACATTTCGTTTTTGAAACTCAGTGATATGGGTTTTAAAGGCCTTATCAACACCATTAACATAGGAAGCATCGTTCTCTTTGGACGTTTGAGCACCACTATGGACGCGAACAATAGCTCCAGAAATGTTTTGGGACAGAGTATCGTAATTGATTTCCTCAGGACGCTGCCAACCAGAAACATCAATTACCGGTTTATCTATATTGTGTAGCGCTTGCGTTTCTACTTGCGCGATATTTGACTTTGTTTTTACAGGATGGTCCTCAAAACGAGGGCGATTCAGGATTAAAATGAAAATCATAATCCCAAAAAAACCAAACAAAATAAGCGGATTTATTTTCTTTCTCATATCTCATAATTTTACCTTAAAAATGAGAAAAAATCAAAAAAAATACTCAAAAAATGGGTTAATAAAGGACTTTAGAGCATTTTTTCATTCAAGGGCGCGGAATGATTTGAAATATGGTATAATAAAAGGGAATTTCTAGAGAAAAGAGAAGATTATGTCAAATTATGCCATTATTTTAGCAGCGGGTAAAGGGACTCGCATGAAATCTGATTTGCCAAAAGTGTTGCACAAGGTTGCGGGTATTTCTATGTTGGAACATGTTTTCCGTAGTGTGGGAGCTATCCAACCTGAAAAGACAGTCACAGTTGTAGGACACAAGGCGGAATTGGTTGAGCAGGTCTTGGCTGGACAGACAGAATTTGTGACTCAATCTGAACAGTTAGGGACTGGCCATGCAGTTATGATGACAGAGCCTATCCTAGAAGGTTTGTCAGGTCACACCTTGGTTATTGCAGGGGATACTCCTTTAATCACAGGTGAAAGCTTGAAAAACTTGATTGATTTCCACATCAATCATAAAAATGTGGCTACTATCTTGACTGCTGAAACAGATAATCCTTTTGGCTATGGACGAATTGTTCGTAATGACAATGCTGAAGTTCTTCGCATTGTGGAGCAGAAGGATGCTACAGATTTTGAAAAACAAATCAAGGAAATCAACACAGGAACTTACGTTTTTGACAACGAGCGTTTGTTTGAGGCTTTGAAAAATATCAATACCAACAATGCTCAAGGTGAATACTATATTACAGATGTCATTGGCATTTTCCGTGAAGCTGGTGAAAAAGTTGGTGCTTATACTTTGAAAGATTTTGATGAAAGTCTTGGGGTAAATGATCGTGTGGCTCTTGCGACAGCTGAGTCGGTTATGCGTCGTCGCATCAATCATCAACACATGGTCAATGGCGTTAGCTTTGTCAATCCAGAAGCAACTTATATCGATATTGATGTTGAGATTGCTTCTGAAGTTCAAATCGAAGCCAATGTTACCTTGAAAGGGCAAACGAAAATTGGTGCTGAGACTGTTCTGACTAATGGAACTTATGTAGTGGACAGCACTATTGGAGCAGGAGCTGTCATTACCAATTCTATGATTGAGGAAAGCAGTGTTGCTGACGGCGTAACTGTCGGACCTTATGCTCACATTCGTCCAGGTTCAAGTCTGGCTGCTCAAGTTCATATTGGTAACTTTGTTGAAGTTAAAGGCTCTTCAATCGGTGAAAATACCAAGGCTGGTCATTTGACTTATATCGGAAACTGTGAAGTGGGTAGTCATGTTAATTTCGGTGCAGGAACCATTACAGTCAATTATGACGGTAAAAACAAATACAAGACAGTCATTGGCAACAATGTCTTTGTTGGTTCCAATTCAACCATTATTGCGCCAGTTGAGTTAGGTGACAATTCCCTCGTTGGTGCTGGTTCAACTATTACCAAAGACGTTCCAGCAGATGCGATTGCGATTGGTCGTGGTCGTCAGGTCAACAAAGATGAATATGCGACTCGCCTTCCTCATCATCCTAATAATCAGTAGGAGTCTGTCATGGAATTTGAAGAAAAAACGCTTAGTCGAAAAGAAATCTATCAAGGCCCAATTTTTAAACTGGTTCAAGATCAGGTTGAATTACCGGAAGGCAAGGGAACTGCTCAACGTGATTTGATTTTCCACAATGGAGCTGTCTGTGTTTTAGCTGTAACAGATGAGCAAAAACTCATCTTGGTCAAGCAGTACCGTAAGGCTATCGAGGCTGTCTCTTACGAAATTCCAGCTGGAAAATTGGAAGTAGGAGAAAATACTGACCCTGTCGCAGCAGCCCTTCGTGAATTAGAGGAAGAAACAGCCTATACAGGGAAGTTAGAACTCTTGTATGATTTTTACTCAGCTATTGGCTTCTGTAATGAAAAGTTAAAACTATACCTAGCTAGCAATTTGACAAAGGTGGAAAATCCACGTCCGCAGGATGAAGACGAAACTTTGGAAGTCCTTGAAGTGAGTCTAGAAGAAGCTAAGGAATTGATCCAATCGGGTCATATCTGCGACGCCAAGACAATTATGGCGGTTCAATACTGGGAATTGCACAAAAAATAGAGGAGGTCAGTATGGGTAAACCTTTATTAACGGATGAAATGATTGAAAGAGCTAATAGAGGCGAAAAAATTTCAGGTCCCCCTTTGCTAGATGATGAGGAGACAAAGATTTTACCAACCTCCTCTTCCCGTTTTGGTTATGCCAATCCTAAGGAACATGGTTTTAGCCAGGAAACCTTGAAGATTCAGGTCGAACCGTCTATTCATAAAAGCCGTCGCATTGAAAATACTAAGAGAAATGTCTTCAATTCTAAGTTGAATAAAATCTTATTCGCAGTCATCTTTCTCTTGATTTTGCTTGTCTTAGCAATGAAACTTTTATAATAGAAAAGGAATTAAAATGAAAATAGGAATTATTGCGGCTATGCCAGAAGAACTGGCTTATCTGGTCCAGCATCTAGAAAATGCCCAAGAGCAAGTTGTTTTAGGGAATACCTATCACACAGGAAGCATTGCCTCTCATGAAGTCGTTCTTGTAGAAAGTGGAATTGGTAAGGTCATGTCTGCTATGAGTGTGGCGATTTTGGCTGATCATTTTCAAGTGGATGCTTTGATTAACACAGGATCAGCTGGGGCAGTAGCAGAAGGAATTGCTGTTGGAGATGTTGTGATTGCTGACAAATTAGCCTATCATGACGTGGATGTCACAGCTTTTGGTTATGCTTATGGACAAATGGCGCAACAACCACTTTATTTCGAATCAGACAAAACCTTTGTTGCCAAAATTCAAGAGAGTCTATCTCAATTGGACCAGAACTGGCATCTTGGTTTGATTGCTACAGGAGATAGTTTTGTTGCAGGAAATGACAAGATAGAAGCGATTAAGTCCCATTTTCCAGAAGTTTTAGCAGTTGAGATGGAGGGGGCAGCTATTGCTCAGGCAGCGCATGCTCTTAATCTTCCAGTTTTAGTCATCCGAGCTATGAGTGACAATGCCAACCATGAAGCAAACATCTCTTTTGATGAGTTTATTATCGAAGCTGGACGTCGCTCTGCCCAAGTCTTACTAGCCTTTTTGAAGGCCTTAGATTAAGCGGAAATTTGACAGTTTATCTAGCTTATGATAAGATTTAAGTAAAGAAAAGCTAGAAAACGTTTCAGAGGATATTATGAGTATTGAAATGACCGTCAGTGAGATTGCAGAGGTCTTAGGATTATCTCGCCAAGCAATCAATAACCGTGTCAAAGAATTACCAGAAGAAGACACAGATAAAAATGACAAAGGGGTAACAGTCGTTACCAGAAGTGGCTTGATTAAGCTAGAAGAAATCTATAAAAAAACGATTTTTGAAGATGAGCCTGTCAGTGAAGATGTCAAGCAACGTGAACTGATGGAGATTCTAGTGGACGAGAAGAATGCAGAAATTCTCCGCCTCTATGAGCAATTAAAAGCCAAGGATCGTCAGTTATCAGAAAAAGATGAGCAGATGCGCATCAAAGACCGTCAGATTGCTGAGAAAGACAAACAACTCGATCAGCAGCAACAATTGACCCTTCAAGCCATGAAGGATCAAGAAAATCTTAAGCTAGAGCTGGACCAAGCAAAAGAAGAAGTCCAATCCACTAAGAAAGGCTTTTTTGCTCGTTTATTTGGAGGATAATCAAGGAGCTGTTTAGGTTAAATGCTAACCTGATGGCTTCTTTTATTTCTAATCTAAATAGTATAGTTGCTCAAGTAATACTCAATGAAAATCAAAGAGCAAACTAGGAAGCTAGCCGCAGGCTGTACTTTAGTACGGCAAAGCGAAGCTGACGCGGTTTGAAGAGATTTTCGAAGAGTATAAAATAACAGTATAGGAGAGGTAGAAAATGGAACGATTAGCAGATTACATTGCTTTTGATTTAGAATTTAATCAGCATGAAGGACAAACACACTTGATTCAAGTATCGGCAGTCCGTTTTAGAGATGGTCAGGAAATCGATGCCTATGATTCCTATGTCCATACTAGTGTGCCTCTAAAGAGTTTTATCAATGGTTTGACTGGAATTACAGCTGAAACCTTAAAAGATGCTCCTCCAGTGGAGAAAGTTATAAAAGATTTCCAAGAGTTTGTGGGTTCTTTACCCATGGTTGGCTACAATGCTGCTAAAAGTGATTTGCCTATTCTAGCAGACCATGGTTTAGACTACAGTCAGCAGTACAAGGTGGATTTGTATGACGAAGCTTTTGAACGTCGGAGTTCGGATTTACATGGTATTGCTAATCTCAAATTGCAAACCGTTGCCTCGTTTCTTGGATTTCAAGGTCAGTCTCATAATAGCTTAGAGGATGCTCGTATGACAGCGCGTGTTTACGAGTCATTTCTAGAGTCAGACCAAGCTAGAGAATTGTTAGAGACAGAAAGTAGTCTTTCAAACAATCCTTTTGGAGGCTTGGATTTGTCTCAATTATTTGACTAGGAGTGCCTATGAAACCTGAAAAACCTAAAAATCTAGGTTTTAAGCAGATATACTTTAATCTAGATAAAATACTTTTTCTATTTTTCTTGACTTTTATGATGATTGAGTTTGTCTGGTTACCGTCAAATTCTTGGATTGCTGGACTTTTGCTCCGTCAGACAGGTTATCTCTTTCTATCTTACAATAATATTTTTGCCATTATAAAAGGTTCTCCCTTTGTTAGTCTTGCATTATTTATTTTGGTAATCGTTAATTTATTGATCGCCTATTACCAGATAGGACTTCTCTTTATCGGAGCCCGGCACCTCCTCTATCATGAAAAGAGAACTTTGCTAGAGTACAGTCGTAAGGTCTTTCGCCAAAGTTTCTTGTTTATGAAGCAAGCGACACTTTCCAAGATAGCCTTTATCTTCTTTTATGTCATGATGCTCTTTCCATTGATTCGAAAGATTTTAAAGATTTACTACCTAAATAAAATTGTCATTCCGGACTTTATCGTTGATTATGTGGAAGACAAGTATTGGCTAGTAGGTATAGTGGTTACTATTCTGGCTTTACTTCTATTTTACATTTCAGTGCGTTTCATGTTTGCCCTACCTCAGCTTTTATTTGAGAAAAAAACAGTCAAAGAAGCAGTCAGATACAGTCTAGAGAAGACAAGAAAGCACTCCTGGTTTTATATTTGGAACTTGCTTTGGATTATCGTCAAAACCTACCTATTTTTCATTCTTTTATTGATTCCAATCTTGGCAAGTCAGGCACTGATGGATGGTTTGACCCATAAGGAATCTCTTGTGCTGGGAATTATCAACTTTGTTTTAATCAAGAATTTCCACTATATGGCCTTGACTTACTTTCTCATTAAGTTTGTTTCCTTCTTAACAGGAGAAGAATTAGAAATCACACCAAGGAGAAAGAAAGACCACTGGATGAGATGGGGAGTGATGGGATGTGCTGGTATCTTTTTCGCTCTTGAGGGTTATGTTTATTTAGAAGCTCCAGTTGCCAATAAACCTTTGATTATTTCTCATAGGGGAGTATCTAATAAGAATGGTGTGCAAAATACCGTCCAATCACTAGAAAAAACCGCTCAGTTATCTCCAGACTTCGTTGAGACGGATGTTCAGGAAACAAAAGATGGCCAGTTTGTCATGATGCATGATGCCAATATCAAGAATTTGACAGGAGTTAATGCCAAACCTCAGGATTTAACCTTGGAGGAATTGACCAAACTCGATATTTCAGAAAATGGTTATCATAGCAAGGTGTCTAGTTTTGATGACTATCTCAATAAAGCTAATGAATTGCATCAAAAACTCCTTATTGAGATTAAAACCAGTCGAAAAGATAGTCCAGATATGATGAAACGCTTTATGGAAAAATATGGAGTCATCATTAAGCAGAATGGGCACCAAATGCAGTCCTTGGACTACCATGTGATTGATCAGGTATTGTCCTATGATTCACAAATCCCAGTTTATTTCATCCTACCTTACAATAGTATTTTTCCAAGAACCAAGGCCACAGGTTATACTATGGAGTATTCAACCTTGGATGAAAATTTTGTCAACAAGCTTTGGAATACCGATCAGAAATTGTACGTGTGGACCATCAATAGTTCAGAGTCCTTTGATAAATCTGTTCATTTGGGTGCAGACGGCATGATAACGGATGACTTGGAAATGATTCAAGATCAGGTTACCATTGCCCAAGAAGACCCAGAGTATACGGATTTACTGTTCAAACAGGCCATGGAATTCTTTAATTTTTAGTAAGCAAAAAGAGGAACAGTTGTTCCTCCCATGATAGGCAAGTATTCTCTTGAATGCTTGTTTTTCTTATGCTTAGAATGGCAATTTTCCAGCGAAAGCACCCAGTTTTTTCTTGGTAGTTTCATCGATTTGTTCAAGAGCAGAGTTGATGGCCTGAACGGTCATATCAGAAAGAGTTTCAAGGTCTTCAGGGTCAACGACAGCTGGATTGAAGTCAATGCTGACAACTTTTTTGTCACCAGTTAAGGTCGCTTGAACAAGGTCTTGAGCAGATTTGCCAACAAATTGCATAGCAGCAAGTTCTGCTTGACTTTGTTCCATTTGTTTTTGAAGTTTTTGTGCTTGGCGCATCATGTTTTGCATGTTCATCATGGTGATTTATAGTTTCC